>CAMMBL010000001.1 GCA_946494015.1 uncultured Mycoplasmatota bacterium
CTGCCCTTTTTTTAGGTTTTTCCCTAAAATAAATTTAGTTTTATTTTTCAGATTAACACCTCATTTATTTGTGGCATATTATATCATTTTTAATATTAATAGTCAAACTGACAAAATTTTTTCAAAAAAGTTAAAAAATGCTTGTATTCTAGGGATTTCTATGTTAATATTAATTACGTGTGACTGCTTAGATGTGGGAGGTTGTCGATACGCCAGGTTAAGTTGTTAACTAGTTATCGGGTTATTCACACGGAGCAAGTCTATACTAGATATAGGCGAAGGGAGGACGTAAATAGTGTCAACACAAAAGATTCGTATTAAGTTAAAGGCATATGATCATAAAATACTTGATAATGCTGTAACTAAAATTGTTGAAACAATCAAAAGAAGTGGAGGAGACATAGTTGGACCTGTACCTCTACCAACAGAAATTGAGAAATTCACAATTTTAAGAGCTGTTCACAAAGATAAAGATAGTCGTGAACAATTCGAAAGACGTACACATAAACGTTTAATTGACATCAAAAACCCAAGTAAAGAAACAATTGATGCACTATCACATGTTGATTTACCAAGTGGAGTTGATATCAAAATTAAAACAATCTAAAAATTAGGAGGAGTTAAACATGAAAGGAATCTTAGGTAGAAAAAAAGGAATGACTCAAGTATTTACTACTGATGGTAAACTTATTCCTGTAACTGTTATAGAAGTAGAGCCTAATGTTGTAACACAAATCAAAACTATTGAAACAGATGGTTATGAAGCAATTCAATTAGGTTATGAAACAGTAAAAGAAAAAAACAGTAATAAACCAAAAATGGGTCATACCAAAAAAGCTAATACTGAACCTAAGCGCTTCTTAAGAGAAATAAAAGGCGTTAATGTATCAGATTACACTTTAGGACAAGTATTAGATGCTAGCACGTTTGAAGCTGGCGAAATTGTAGACGTTAGTGGAACTAGCAAAGGAAAAGGCTTCCAAGGTGTAATTAAACGTCACAATCAAAGTCGTGGGCCAATGGGTCATGGATCTCAATACCATCGTGGAGTAGGATCTCTTGGAACAATGAGACCAATGCACGTCTTAAAGGGTAAAAAATTACCAGGACAAATGGGTAATAAAGCTGCTACTATTCAAAACCTTGAAATAATAGCAGTAGATTTAGAAAACAATGTAATTTTAATTAAAGGTAATGTGCCAGGACCTAAAAAAGGCTTAGTAGTTATCAAAACAGCTATCAAAAATAAAGATAAGAAAAAAACACCAGTAGATTTAATTAGTTATCAAGAAGAAGTAGAAGAAGCTGTAGAAACTACAAACAATACTGAAGATACTTCAACTGTAGAAACTACAAACGAATAATCATCACTACCATTAATTAATAACTAAATTAATAAATGTGATGAAAGGAGGAAAAAGCATGAAAAAATTAAAACTTTTAAATCTTAAAGGTGAAGAAATTAAAGAATTAAATGAAGAAGTTTTCGATATTACCCCTAATGATAAAGTATTATATGATGCTATTATTTTAGCAAGAGCATCATTAAGACAAGGAACACACTCTACTAAAAATCGTTCAGAAGTTAGTGGTGGAGGACGTAAACCTTGGAGACAAAAAGGAACAGGACATGCTCGTCAAGGTTCAATTAGAGCTGTACAATGGGTAGGTGGAGGAAGATATGGAACTCCAGTACCAAGAGATTACAGTAAAAAACAAAATCGCAAAGAAAGACGTATAGCCTTAAAAAGTGCTTTAAGTCATAAATTTGCTGATAATGAAGTAATTGTTATGGAAGAATTAGAATTTACTACTCCTAAAACAAAAGAGATGGTAAATCTACTTAACATATTAAAAATTAATGATAAAAAAGTGCTTTTTATAGTAAAAGACTTTAGTGAAAATGTTATTTTAGCATCAAGAAATTTACCAAATGTGGCATTAATTAATACAGAAGAAATAAATGTTTTAGACTTAATTAATTCTGATGTAGTTGTCTTTACAAATGAAGCATTAACAAAAGTAGAGGAGGCTTTTAAATAATGGATACAAAATATTTAGAAATCATTAAAGCTCCAGTTATTACTGAAAAAAGTAATGCTTTAAATGAAAAAAATCAATATGTATTTAAGGTTTCTTCTAAAGCGAATAAAACAGAAATAAAACAAGCTATTGAAAAGATCTTTAAAGTACATGTAAAAGAAATTAGAACATTAAATATAAAACCTAAAAAAAGAAGAGTTGGTCGCTATACTGGGCTTACAAATAGATGCAAAAAAGCTATTGTAACTCTAAATGATGGTGAACAAATTGAACTTTCATAGAAGGAGGAAATAAAGTATGGCAATTAAAAATTATAAACCTACTACACCAGGTCATAGAAATATGAGTACTTTAGTTAATGAAGATATCACAAAAAGCACTCCAGAAAAAAGTTTAACAGTAACATTAAAGAAAAATTCTGGTCGTAATAACCAAGGAAAAATAACTGTTCGTCATCAAGGCGGTGGAGCTAAAAGAAAATATCGTATCATTGATTTTAAAAGAGATAAAAAAGAAATAATTGGTGTTGTAGCAAGTATAGAATATGATCCAAATAGAACAGCAAATATAGCTTTAATTAACTATGTAGATGGTGAAAAAAGATATATTATTGCCCCTAAAGGATTAAAAGTAGGAGATAAAATAGTAGCAAGTGAAACAGCCGATATTAAAGTAGGTAATGCCCTACCTCTTATGAATATACCAGTAGGTACAGTTATTCATAATATTGAACTACGTCCTGGCAAAGGAGCAGCCTTAGCAAGAAGTGCTGGAACAAGTGCTCAAATTCTTGGACGTGAAGGTAAATATGTAATGATTAGACTATCAAGTGGAGAACAAAGAAAAGTACTTGGTAGTTGTATGGCTACTATTGGTGTTGTTGGAAATGAAGATGCATCATTAGTGAAACTTGGTAAAGCTGGACGTAAACGTCATATGGGCATTCGTCCAACAGTTCGTGGTTCTGTTATGAACCCTAATGACCATCCACATGGTGGTGGTGAAGGACGTGCACCAGTTGGACGTAAAGCACCACTTACTCCATGGGGTAAACCAGCACTTGGATATAAAACAAGAAATAATAAAAAGACTGACAAATTTATCGTTCGTCGCCGTAATAGTAAATAGGAGGATAAGATATGGCTAGAAGTTTAAAAAAAGGACCTTATGTTTTTGACCGTTTATTAAAAAAAGTAAAAGAATTAAATAAAACTGGTAAAAAAGAAGTTATAAAAACTTGGTCACGCCGTTCTACCATCTTTCCTGATTTTATAGGACATACCTTTGCAGTTCATAACGGAAAGGAATTTATCCCTGTTTATGTTACTGAAGATATGGTTGGACATAAATTAGGAGAATTTGCTTTAACTCGTAAAAATGGTGGACACGGTTCTGATAAAAAATAAAAAAGACTAGGAGGAGTCAGAGAATGGAAGCAAAAGCAATCGCTAAAATGCAAAGAATATCACCTATTAAAGCTCGTTTAGTAATTGATACTATTCGTGGGTTAAAAGTAAGTGATGCCCTAGCAATTTTAGAAAATACAAATAAAAAAGCAGCTATCCTTACTAAAAAAGTCTTAAATTCAGCAATAGCCAATGCTGTAAATAATAATGGTTTAAATGCTGAAGATTTATATGTAAAGGAAGCAAGAGTAGATGCTGGCCCTGTAATGAAAAGAGTATTATTCGATTCACGTGGCCACATTGGACATAAAGATAAAAGAACAAGTCACATTATTATCGTAGTGGCTACAAAATAATAAGGAGGAACTATAGATGGGACAAAAAGTTAATCCAAATGGACTAAGACTTGGCATCAATAAAGAATGGGAAGCAAAATGGTATGCTCCTAAAGATAATTTTTCTAAAGTATTAATAAATGATATAAAAATTAGAAATTATATTGAAAAAAATCTTAAAAATGCTGGAATTGCCAAAGTTGAAATTGAAAGAACTCCTAAAAAATGCGAAGTAATAATTCATACATCAAAACCAGGTGTTATAATTGGACGTGGCGGTGAAGAAATTACTAAACTAAGAGGAAAACTTTCTAAACTAGTTAATGAAAATATTGGAATATCAATAGTAGATATTAAAAAAGCAGATCTTAATGCACAATTAGTAGCTGATTCTATTGCTAATCAAATAACAAACAGAGCTTCATTTAGAATGGCACAAAAACGTGCTATTAGAAATGCAATGAAAGCAGGAGCAAAAGGAATCAAAACAAAAGTATCAGGACGTTTAGGTGGTGCTGATATGGCACGTAGTGAAGGTTATACAGAAGGAACTATTCCACTACATACTCTAAGAGCTAATGTTGATTATGCTGTAAGTGAAGCTGATACAACATTTGGTAAAATTGGTGTAAAAGTATGGATTTATAAAGGTGAAATTCTTACTTCAAAAAAAGCTAAAGGAGGTAATTAAAGTGTTAATTCCATCAAGAACAAAATATCGTCGTGTTCACAGATTACCTTACGAAGGCAAATCAAGAGGTAATCGTGAATTACACTTTGGAGAGTACGGTTTACAAGCTAAAGAAGGAGCATGGATCACAGCTAATCAAATCGAAGCAGCTCGTGTTGCTATGACTCGTTATATGAAACGTGGTGGTAAAGTATGGATTAATATATTTCCACATATGCCATTAACTAAAAAAGCTATAGGTACTCGACAAGGAAAAGGAAAAGGTAATGTAGAAGAATGGGTAGCAGTCGTTAAAGAAGGAAAAATTATGTTTGAAATAGCAGGAGTTTCTGAAAGCGTTGCTCGTGAAGCTCTACGTCTAGCTAGTCATAAATTACCAATCGCTTGCAAATTTGTAAAAAAAGAAAAAGGTGGTGTTACTAATGAAGGTTAAAGAAATTAGAGAACTATCAAATGATGAAATCAAAGCCAAATTAAAAGAAACAAAAGAAGAATTATTCAACTTAAGATTTAGTGGGGCTATGGGAAACCTTGAAAAACCTTCACGCCTTAGAGAATTAAGACATACTGTTGCAAGACTTAAAACCGTTTTAAAAGAACGTGAAAACGAAGCAAAGGCTGATTAGGAGGGATAATTTATGGAAAAGAAAATGAGACATGAATTAGTTGGTAAAGTTGTTAGTGCTAAAAACAACAAAACAATTACTGTTTTAGTTGAAACACATAAAATGCACCCACTATATCATAAAAGAGTTAAGTCATCAAAAAAATATAGCGTCCATGATGAAACAAATAAAGCTAAAGTCGGCGACGTTGTTAGAATTGTTGAAACTAAACCAATTTCTAAAACTAAGCATTTTTATTTAAAAGAAATCGTAAAAGAAGCAGTTATTCTATAACTCTTAAGTAAAGGAGGATAATCTATGTTACAACAAGAAAGTAGATTAAAAGTAGCAGACAACACTGGAGCACGTGAATTACTAGTAATTAGAGTCTTAGGTGGTAGTCATGTAAAAACTGGAAATATTGGAGATGTTGTTGTTGGAACTGTAAAAAATGCAATACCAAATTCATCTCTTCCTAAAGGCAAAGTAGTAAAAGCTGTAATCGTAAGAAGTCGTAAGGGAGTAAGACGTGAAGATGGCAGTTACATTAAGTTTGATGATAATGCTTGCGTAATCATTAAAGATGATAAGAGTCCAGTAGGAACTCGTGTCTTTGGACCAGTAGCACGTGAACTTCGCGATAAAGACTATATGAAAATAGTAAGTCTTGCGAAAGAAGTACTATAAGGAGGAAAACTATGAAGTTAAAAGTAGGAGATAAAGTAGTTGTAAAAGCTGGTTCTGACAAAGGAAAAGTTGGAAAGATAATTAAAACACTTAGAAGCGAAAATAAAGTTATTGTAGAAGGAGTACACATTGTTAAAAAACATCAAAAACCTACAGGACAAACTTCAGGTGGAATTCTTGAAATAGAAGCACCAATTGATGCCTCTAATGTTATGATAGTTGATCCTAAAACTAAAAAAGGCACAAGAATCGCTCATACAACAGATAAAAATGGAAAAAAAGTAAGAATAAGTACAAAATCTAAAGAAGTACTAGATTAGTGGAAGGAGGGGATTTGTAAATGCAAACATTAAAAGAAAAATATATTAAAGAAGTAGTTCCAGCTCTTATGAGCAAATATGGTTATAAATCTATAATGGAAGTACCAAAACTAGAAAAAGTTGTTATCAATATGGGTGTTGGAGATGCTACTACAAATTCTAAATTATTAGATGCAGCAGTATCTGACCTTGAAAAAATTTCAGGACAAAAACCAGTAGTTACTAAAGCTAAAAAATCTATCGCTGGTTTTAAAATAAGAGAAGGACAAAAAATAGGATGCAAAGTAACCCTTAGAAGTGATAACATGTATAACTTTGTTGATAAACTAATTTCTATCTCACTTCCACAAGTTCGTGATTTTAGAGGAGTTAATCCAAAATCCTTCGATGGTCGTGGTAATTATACATTAGGTATTAAAGAACAATTAATTTTTAGTGAAATAAATTATGATGAAATTGTTAAAGTTCGTGGTATGGATATTATATTCGTAACAACTGCTAAAACTAATGAAGAAGCATATGACTTATTAAAGGGTCTAGGAATTCCTTTTAGAAAGTAATGGAGGGTAAAAGATGGCAAGAAAAAGTATGGTTGTAAAACAAAGTAGAAAGCCAAAATACAAAGTACGTGAATACACTCGTTGTGCACGTTGTGGCAGACCTCATGCGGTTATGAGTAAATTTGGAATCTGCCGTATTTGCTTCCGTGAATTGGCTTATAAAGGACAAATACCAGGCGTTAAGAAATCAAGCTGGTAGAAAAGGAGGAAAAAAGATGGCTGTAGTTACAGATACAATTGCAGATATGTTAACTCGTATTCGTAATGCTAATGCTATGCGTTATGAAGAAGTAAAAGTTCCTTCATCAAAATTAAAATTAGAAATCGCAAGAATTTTAAAAGAAGAAGGATTTATTAAAGATTACAAGTTAGAGAAAAATGATGTACAAGGTACAATTATTCTAACTTTAAAATATGGTGAAAATAAACAAAGAGTAATCACAGGTTTAAAAAGAATTTCTAAACCAGGACTTAGAGTATATGCTAAAAATGATGAAATTCCAAGAGTTTTAAATGGCTTAGGTATTGCTATTATTTCTACATCTAAAGGAATTATGACAGATAAACAAGCAAGAAAACAAAAACTTGGTGGCGAAGTTCTAGCTTATATTTGGTAAAAGGAGGTGTTTTAAATGAGCCGTATAGGAAATCGTAAAATTGAAGTTCCCGCAGGAGTAACAGTTACTTTAGAAAATGGAGTTGTAACAGTTACTGGCCCAAAGGGAAGCTTGAGCCAAGTAATGTTAAAAGATATTACTATGGAACAAAAAGATAATATAATTACTTTAACAAGAAAAAGCGATGCAGTAAAAGCAATGCATGGTACAATGAATGCACTTCTTCAAAATATGATTATAGGTGTAACAAAAGGATATGAAAAAGGGCTAGAAATAGTAGGTGTTGGATACCGTTTCAATGTAAGTGGTAAAAAATTAACTATTAATGCTGGTTACTCTCATCCTGTTGAAATAACTATACCTGAAGGGCTTAGTGTAGAAGCACAGTCTAATACAGAAATTACCATTAAAGGTATTGATAAAGCCTTAGTTGGAGAATTTGCTGCAAATGTTAGAAAAGTACGTCGTCCTGAACCTTACAAAGGTAAAGGTATTCGCTATAAAGATGAACATATAAGACGTAAAGAAGGAAAGAAAGCTGCTTAAAGCATGTAGGAAGGAGAGAAAATTATGATTAATAAAAAATCAAGAAATAGTATGCGTGAAGTACGTCATGCTAGAATTAGAACACATCTTAGTGGCACTAGTGCTGTTCCAAGACTTAATGTATTCAGATCAAACACAGCCATTTATGCACAAGTAATAGATGATGAAAGTTCTACTACCTTAGTATCTGCTTCTTCACTTGATAAAGATTTAAATTTAAAAAACAAATCTAATATTGAAGCAGCTGCAAGCGTTGGTGCTAGTATTGCTAAAAAATGTATGGCATCTGGTATCACTAAAGTAGTATTTGATAGAGGTGGATATCTTTATCATGGACGTGTAAAAGCATTAGCTAATGCCGCACGTGAAAATGGACTAGAGTTCTAAGGAGGGTAAATATGCAAAAACAAACAACTGATTCCAAAGAAAAACAACTTGAAGAACTAGTCGTTCAACTAAAAAGTGTAGTTAAAGTTACAAAAGGTGGGCGTCAACGTCGTTTTTCAGCAGTTGTTGTCGTTGGAGATCGTAAAGGACATGTTGGTATCGGTACAGGTAAAGCTTTTGAAGTACCAGATGCTATTAAAAAAGCTATTCAAGATGCTAATAAAAATATGATTACTATTAATTTAATTGATGGAAGAACTATTGCTCATGAAGTAATAGGAGTATCAGGAGCTGCTAAAGTAATGTTAAAACCAGCTAAAGAAGGTACAGGAATCATTGCTGGTGGAAGCGTTCGTGCTGTTTTAGAATTAGCCGGAGTTCGTGATGTTGTATCAAAATCTCTTGGTGCTAGAACTAAACTTAATATGGCAACCGCTGCTATTAATGGGTTAAAAGAAATTAAAACAGTAGAAGAAGTTGCAGCACTTCGTGGTAAAACTAAAGAGGAGATTTTAGGATAATGAAGTTACATGAATTAAAGAAAAATGAAGGTGCTACTTTTAGAAAAAAAGTAGTAGGTAGAGGACGTGGATCAGGTCTTGGTAAAACATCAGGACGCGGACAAAAAGGTCAAAACTCTCGTAGTGGTGGTGGAGTTTCACCAGTATTTGAAGGTGGACAATTACCATTATATAGACGTCTTCCAAAAAGAGGATTTAGTAATCATAAATTTAAAACAGTATATGCTACTATCAATGTTGGAGATTTAAATGTATTTGAAGATGGTACTGTTGTTACTCCAGCATTATTAAAAGAAAAAGGAATTATCAAGAAACAATTAGATGGAATCAAAGTATTAGGTAATGGTATTTTAGAAAAGAAACTTACTATACAAGCTAATAAATTTTCAAGTAGTGCTTTAGCAAAAATTAATGAATCAGGAAGTAAAGCCGAGGTGATTTAAAATGTCCCTATTAAAGCAGTTATTTAAGCCAACAAATAGAGATCTGCTAAAAAGAATAGGTTTTACTCTTGTGGCACTTGCTATATTTATTATTGGAACAACTATACAAGTTCCTGGAACAAACAGTATAACTAAAAACTTAGGTTTTTTAGAATTAGTTAATACAATGGGTGGAGGAGCCCTACAAAATTTCTCAATCTTTGCTTTAGGTGTTATGCCTTATATTACTGCTACAATCGTTATGCAGTTATTAGGAGAATTAATACCATATTTCCAAGAATTAAGAAAACAAGGATATACTGGACAACAAAAAATTAATATGTATTCAAGATATATGGGTATACTCTTTGCTTTTATTCAAGGTTATGCATTTTCCTTTATGTTTTTAGGTAAATCAGCATCAGCTAGTGAATATATATATATATCAATTATTCTAACAGCTGGTACAGCTTTTCTTCTATGGTTAGGAGATCAAATAACTAGAAAAGGTATAGGTAATGGTCTTAGCTTGATAATTATGGCTGGAATTATTGCTACTTTACCACAAATGTTTATTGATGCTTGGCAAGGATTAGTAGTTTTTGATGGAGTTGCTCAACAAATAGCTTTAGGTATAACTAAGTTTATTCTATTTGTACTTATTTATTTCATCATTTTAATAGGAGTTACTTTTGTTCAATTAGCAGAACGAAAAATTCCAATACAATATGCTAATAAATCAACAAGTTTTACAAATGCTCCATCATCATATGTTCCAATTAAAGTAAATACAGCAGGAGTTGTACCTGTAATCTTTGCCTCAAGTTTAATGGCTATCCCTGGAATTATTGCTGGTTTAATTAATAACGAAGGATTTAGTTTATTCGTTCAAAAATATTTAACCTATACAACACCAGTTGGCTTTTTGATTTATGTTATTTTCATTTTCTTATTTGGTTTTGTTTATACATATATGACTTTTAAACCAGAAGAATTTGCTAAAAACTTACAAGAAAATGGTGGTTACATTCCTGGAATTAGACCAGGCGAAGAAACAAAGACTTATTTATCAAAAGTATTAACAAGAATAACTTGCCTAGGCTCTATTTTCTTAGCAATTATAGTAGCTCTACCAATTGTTTTTTCAAACATTACAAGTTTACCAACAAGTGTTAGTATTGGTGGAACAGGATTAATAATTGTAGTAGGTGTAGCCTTAGAAACATATAAACAAGTAGAAGGTAGCTTGCTTTCTAGGAGTTATAAGAAGGGTTATAAAAGAAGATGAAAAATATAATTTTTATAGCACCTCCAGCAGCAGGCAAGGGGACTCAAAGTGCAATAATAGAAAAAAAATACTCACTTCCACATATATCTACTGGTGATATTCTAAGAACAGAAGCAAGTAGTGATACAGAATTAGGAAGATATATAAGAGAAGTCTTATCAACAGGTGGCTTAGTAAAAGATGAAATTACTTATGATCTATTATTAAAACGTCTATCACAGGATGATTGCAAAAATGGCTATATCTTAGATGGTTTTCCAAGAAATCTTGAACAAGCTTATAAATATGAAGAAATTTTAAATAAGCTTAATCAAAATTTAGGTTATGTAATTTATTTAGATATTGCTGAAGACATTTTGGAAAAAAGAATAACTGGAAGACGCATCTGTGAAAACTGTGGAAATGTTTATAATATTAACTCAGAAACACAACGTCCTAAACTAGAATCAATTTGTGATAAATGTGGCGGTAGATTATATCAAAGAAATGATGATAATGTTTCTTCATTTAAAAACAGATATCAATTATTTCTTAATAAAACTAAACCAATACTTGACTATTATAAAGAAAAAGGTGTATTATATGTAATCAACGGAAACGATACGGTTACAAATATAGCACAAAAAATAGATGAAGTTTTAATAAAGGGGATGTAAATATGATTAATTTAAGAAGTAAAAGAGAAATAGCTTTACTTAAAGAAGCTGGTCATATTGTTTTTCTTACTCATAAATATTTACAACCCCATATTAAAGCCGGTATTAAAACAATAGAATTAGAACATTTAGCAGAAAACTTCATAAGAAGTCATAATGCTACCCCTTCATTTAAAGGATATGAAGGGTTTCCATATACACTTTGTATAAGTATCAATGAAGAAGTTGTCCATGGTTTTCCAAGTGATAGAGTCTTAGAAAATGGTGATATAATTTCTATTGATATTGGTGCATGTTATAAAGGTTATCATGGTGATTCAGCATGGACTTATGCCGTTGGAGATATAACAGATGATAAAAAATATCTTTTAGAACACACTGAAAAAGCTTTATACGAAGGAATCAAAGCCGCTAAAGTAGGAGCAAGAATTGGTGATATAGGTTATGCTATAGAAAAATATGCTAAAGAACATAATCTTGGTGTTGTAAAAGAATTAGTTGGACACGGGGTTGGTACAAGTGTTCATGAAGCCCCTGATGTTCCAAATTATGGTGAAAAGGGAAAAGGTCCCAAAATAAAAGATGGTATGGTAATTGCTATTGAACCAATGTTAACATTAGGAAGTCCAGATATTTATATTTTAGATAATGACTGGACTGTAGTTACAGAAGATTCATCATGTTCAGCACATTATGAACATACAATTGCTATAACTAATGATGGAATTGAGATATTAACAGGAGAGTGAAAAAATGGCTAAAGATGATGTTATAGAAGTTGAAGGTAAAGTTCTAGAAATTATACCAGGTGGTAAGTTTAAAGTGAAATTAGCAAATGAACATATTGTAGAAGCTCACGTTTCTGGTAAAATACGAATGAATTACATTCGCATCTTACCGGGAGATACAGTTATGTTAGAACTATCACCTTATGATTTAACACGTGGGCGAATTACCTATCGTAAATGAAAGGATGATAAAAATGAAAGTAAGATCAAGTGTAAAACCAATTTGTGCAAAATGCAAAATTGTAAAAAGAAAAGGAAAAATAAGAGTAATTTGTGAAAATCCAAAACACAAACAAGTACAAGGTTAATAAGGAGGAGAAGTTATGGCACGTATTAAAGGTGTAGATATTCCAAATAATAAACACATATGTATATCACTTACCTATATCTATGGAATTGGTAGAAGTTTAGCAAAAACTATTTGTGAAAATGCTAAAGTAGAACCTACTAAAAAAGCAGGAGATTTAACACAAGATGAGTTAATTGCTCTAAGAGATGAAATAAATAAACATCTAACTGAAGGTGATCTACGTCGTGAAGTTAATATGAATATTAAAACTAAAATGGAAATTAATTCATATCAAGGAACACGTCATAAAAAAGGTCTACCAGTAAGAGGTCAAAGAACAAATAGAAATGCTCGTACTCGTAAGGGTAAAGGTAAAGTAGTAGCTAACAAGAAGAAAGCGTAGTTAGGAGGTTAAGTTATGGCATATAAAACTAGAAAAAGAAAAGTAAAGAAAAATATACCTGAAGGTGTTGTTCATATTGGTGCAACTTTTAATAATACAATTATAACTATTACAGATAAAGAAGGAAATACTGTAAGTTGGGCATCAAGTGGAGCTTTAGGATTTAAAGGAAGTAAAAAATCAACACCATTTGCTGCTGGTATGGCTTCAGAACAAGCTGGAAAAGCAGCATATGATCTAGGAATGCGTAAAGTAGAAGTTTTTGTTAAAGGTTTAGGACCTGGTAGAGAAACAGCAATTAGATCTTTACAAACAGCAGGCCTTGAAGTAACAGGAATTACTGATGTTACACCAATTCCACATAATGGATGCCGTCCACCAAAACGGCCTCGTGGCTAATAAAAGGGAGGTTACAAAATTGATAGAATTTGAAAAACCAATTTATAAAATTACTGATTATGTAGAAAATAATTTTTATGGCAAATTTGAACTTGAACCATTAGAAAGAGGTTTTGGAACAACTTTAGGAAATGCTCTAAGGAGAGTTATGTTATCATCATTGCCAGGTAGTGCAATTAGTGCTGTTAAAATTGATGGTGTTTTACATGAATTTCAAACTATAGATGGTGTTATTGAAGATGTAACTACAATAATATTAAATCTAAAAGGTGTAGTTATTAAAAACCATACTGAAGGTAATAAAATTATCACTTTGAAAAAAGAAGGCGAGGGCGTGGTTACAGCTGCTGATATAGAAGCTGATAGTGATATTGAAATCATTAATAAAGATCATGTTATTGCTAATCTTGCTAAAGGTGGTTCCTTAAACATGCAAATGATAGTTACTAACGGTCGTGGTTATGTAAAAAGTGAAGATGCTACTATTAGAGAAGATGATAAAAAGAATGGTTTTATTGCAATGGATGCAATTTATTCTCCAATTGAAAGAGTATCATATGAAGTAGAAAGTGCAAGAGTTGGTCAAGATGAAAGCTATGATAAATTAGTAATGGAAGTATGGACAAATGGTTCTATTAAACCAGAAGAATCAATCGCTCTAGCTGCTAAAATTTTAATTGAACACTTTAAATTAGTAACAGATCTTAGTGATATATCAAATGTTAGTAGCATGATGATTGAAAAAACTGAAGATCCTAAAACAAAAACTTTAGAAACTTCTATAGAAGATTTAGATTTTTCAGTAAGAGCATATAATTGCTTAAAAAGAGCTGGAGTTCACACATTACAAGATTTAGTTAATAAAAGTGAAAATGATATGATGAAAATCCGTAATTTAGGAAAGAAATCATTAAAAGAAGTATTAGATAAAATTAAAGAGTTAGGGCTTGACCTAAGAGATGATGATTAAGGAGGTAAACTTATGGCATATAGAAAATTAGGCGTTGATAATAAGCACAGAAGAAGTATGTTAGCAACTCTTACTAAACAAGTTATTATGACAGGTAAAATAACAACTACTGAAACAAGAGCTAAAGAAGTTAGAAAAGCTGTTGATACTATGATTACTTTTGGTAAGAAGGGTGATCTTGGTAGTCGTCGTAGAGCCCTAGCTTTTGTACATAATGATAAAGCTGTTGTAAATAAAGTATTTAATGAACTAGCTCCTCGTTATGCAGCTAGAAATGGTGGCTATACCCAAATATTAAAATTAAAAGAACGTCGTGGAGATGGTGCATTACTTGCTATTATTAAACTAGTTGATGAAGAAGATGTTAAACAAGAGACAAAATAATGTCTCTTTTTTGGTATTAATTCCCACTTGTTCCATTATTTTAATTATAATAAAATAAAACAAACGGAGAAAAATATGGAAAAAGATATAAAAACAGCAATATTAAAAGAAGTAAAAGCTAAGATTCAATTAGGTGATATAAATCACGCTGAATGTCTATTAAAAGGATATTTATCATATGAACATAAAGATCCTGAAATTAGTTCTATCTTAGCAAAAATTTATGAACAAAAAGGGGAATTAAAACAAGCTTTAAAAGTATTAAAAGATCAAAATTCTAATTATTTTTGTGTATTTGAAGAATTAGTAAAAATATATATAAAATTAGAAAAATATAATCGCTTATACGATATTTGGAAGGAAAACAATCAAAGAAACTTTCAAGATGTTAAAACTAAAAAACAAATAAATGATGCTAAAAATTATTTAAGAAGAACACAAATACTTTTAAAATCACTTAATAAAGGAGTAGAAGTACCAAAAGATCTCTCTTATAAAGAAAGGCAATATTTAAATTATAATTATAAACAAGCCTTAGAACATATTATTGAAAGACATACAACCATAGATAATAATCTAACTAATAAAGGAACTTTATTTTTTAATCGCTATGATATAGAAGAACTATTTTTAGCCGCATCAAGAAATATAGACTTTAAAAAAAGAGAATTAAAATTAGATTATACTTATTCTGATTGTTATATTTTCAAATATGAAAAAATAGGTAGAAATCCCCTTAATAATAGAATTTTAAATTATTTTCGGGTTGCTACGATACCAAATACTAATAAAATAATTACTATGTATCCTGTTAGTAAAAAAATATCATCTAATGCATGTTATTTAACTGAAACAGATAAGCTTCCTATATGTAATTCAATAATACACACAGATAAAGTTTATAGAGTAAAAACCTATAGTTTAAAGAAAAAGAAAAAATAACTCGTTTAACATTTATATTAATCTTTACATAAAAATTTAATTATAATATAATTAACCTATAATACAGGGGGAGAATAATATGAATGTTAAACGTCAATCTAATTTTGAATTGTTAAGAATTATTAGTATGCTCTTTATTGTAATTTACCATTTAATCTTTCATGGTAATATAATAAAAAATTGTTCTAATCAAGGTGTTGCTATAATTTTTACTATCATTGAATTAATAACAATAGTCCATGTTAATTCCTTTATTTTATCACTGGCTATTTTCAATCAAATTCCAAATTTAAAGAATCAAAAGTATGGTCTTTAATTAATTCAAATCTTTTTTATAGAATAGTAATAATATTAATATTAAGTATTTTAGGTTATATAAGTTTATCAAAAATAGAAATAGTAAAAGAAATATTTATCTTAAATCTAAATCAGTATTGGTTTATAAAAGTATATCTATTTTTATATTGTTTAAGTCCTTTTCTAAATAAATTTATTAATAGTTTAGATAAGAAATATTATCAAAAACTATTATTACTATTATTTGTTATTTTTTCTTTTATTCCCTATTTTACTGGTAACCAGGGTTTTGATAATAATGGATATACTCTATATAACTTTATATTCCTATATTTTATAGGAGCTTACTTAAGAAAATACCCGCTATCAAAAAGTTATATTTTTAAAAACATATCTAAAAGCCTATTAAGAGTATTTTTTCTCTTTACTTTTATATTTTGCGTATTACTAAACTTTTTATTATTAACATCAAGTCAGGCATTATTAAATACAAATTCCTTTATCAATGAAGTTGCCAATAATACTATTAATATGACTCTCATGTATAGTAATCCCATTATTATAATTCAATCTATTGCCTTTTTCTTATTATTTGAAACCTTCTCTATTAAATCTAAATTAATTAATAATATATCTAAGTTAACTCTTGGAATATATATGATTCATGATAATAGTTATTTAAGACCACTTATCTTAAATTTTACAAAAATAACTAATAGAAGCTTTAACTCCTATACATCTATTATCTATCTCTTATTAGTAGCCCTTATACTATACATAGTTTGTGCTTTTATTGAGTATTTAAGAATAGCTATCTTTAAATTTATCTATAATAGAAAAATATCTACTAAAGTAAGAGAAAAGTATTATAAATATTTAAATAATTTAAAAACAGATTAAAATAAAAAGTTGCATTTACTTTAAAACTTTCGTATAATAATACTATATTTTAAATGCAGATATAATAGTGAAAAGTATATTAATATTTAATACTTTAAAAAATAATATTAGTATTTACGGAATAAGTCCGATATAACCATAAAGATGCATAGATTTCTATGAAATAAGGTCCTATAAAGGTGTACCGCGAATTATTTTCGTCCTTATTAATAGAAATCTATTTTTATTAGGAGGTTTTAAATATGTTAGATGAGTTAATCCTATTTATCTTAGCTTTTCTCTTTGTCTTTTTAATTTATGAATTATTTTTAGTTAGAAAAGCTAAAAAAGATAAAAGAAGAAAGAAGCCTGTTGAAGTTAATTACCTGATTGGTAAATATAACTTAGATATAGAAAAACTAAATTATAAAAGACTATTAAATATAATCAGTGCTGTTAGTGCTTTTGATATTTCACTAGTAGTAACAATAGTATCATTATTAAAAAATTTTTATATTCAATTACTTGTAGGTTTTGCTTTAATAATGATTTTAATAATTATTAGTTATGACATAGTAGCTAGAATTTATAAAAAGAAAGGATGTTTAAAGAAATGATTAATTTTAATGAGATAGAAGAAAAATGGGAACAAAAATGGGAAGAAGATAAATTATATAAATTTGATCCTAAAAGTAATAAAAAGAAATTATATTGCCTAGAGATGTTTAGTTATCCAAGTGGTGCTAAATTACATTTAGGTCATTGGTATAATTATAGTGTCGCTGATACATGGGCTAGATTTAAACGTATGGATGGTTATAATTTATTTCATCCTATGGGATTTGATGCCTTTGGCTTACCAGCTGAAAACTATGCTATAAAAACAGGTATTCATCCCGCTATTAGTACTGATAAAAATATTGAAACTATGGAAAAACAGTTAAAAAGAATAGGTGGATCTTGGGACTGGGATTATGAAGTTAAAACTTGTAAAGAAGACTATTATAAATGGACCCAATGGATGTTTTTAAAATTATATGAACATGGACTAGCTTATAAAAAAGAAGCTCCTGTTAATTTTTGTCCATCATGTAATACTGTTTTAGCTAACGAACAAGTTATTTCAGGTAATTGTGAAAGATGTGGAAGTACAGTTATAAGAAAGAATATGAGCCAATGGTTCTTTAAAATTACCGATTATGCTGAAGAACTATTAAACGATTTAGATAAATTAGATTGGCCTGATAGAACTAAGAATTTACAACGCAATTGGATAGGTAAAAGTGTAGGTAGTTATGTTGATTTTAAAGTAGATGGAACAAATGAAAAGTTTACAGTATTTACAACTAGATCTGACACTTTATTTGGAGCAACATACTGTGTTTTAGCCCCAGAACTACCACTTGTTGACAAAATAACGACTAAAGAACAACAAGAAGAAGTTAATAAATATAAAGAAGAAGCAAGTAAACAAAGTGAAATAGAAAGAGCAAGTACTACTAAAGAAAAGACAGGTGTCTTTACAGGGGCTTATGCCATTAATCCTGTAAATAATAAAAAAATACCAATTTGGATTAGTGATTATGTTTTATCAACCTATGGAACA
Organism: uncultured Mycoplasmatota bacterium; assembly: GCA_946494015.1. Lineage (GTDB taxonomy): Bacteria > Bacillota_I > Bacilli_A > RF39 > UBA660 > Onthousia. The sequence goes on from CAMMBL010000001.1 coordinate 18,042, forward strand.
GGGGCAATTATGGCAGTTCCAGCTCATGATCAAAGAGATTATGAATTTGCCAAGAAATTTAATTTAGAAATAATACCAGTATTAGAAGGCGGTAACTTATCTAAGGAAGCCTTTGTTGGTGATGGTATACATATTAATTCAGAATTTTTAAATGGTCTTAATAAAGAAGATGCTCTAAATAAAATGAATGCTTATTTAGAAGAAAAGGGTATTGGAAAGAAAACAATAACCTATAAATTAAGAGATTGGCTAGTATCTCGTCAAAGATATTGGGGTGCTCCTATTCCTATAATCTATTGTGAAGACTGTGGAATAGTACCAGTTGAAGAAAAAGATTTACCCGTAAAATTACCAATGGATGTAGAATTTACTCCGGATGGAGAAAGCCCATTAAAAAAATGTGAATCTTTTATGAATTGTACTTGTCCTAAATGTGGTAAAAAGGCTAAAAGAGAAGCCGATACGTTAGATACTTTTGTATGCTCTAGTTGGTATTATTTAAGATATCCTGATGCTCATAATGATAAAGAACCATTTAATAAAGAACTAATTAATAAAATTTTACCAGTTGATAAATATATTGGAGGAATAGAACATGCTTGTATGCATTTACTATATGCAAGATTCTTTACTAAAGCACTAAGAGATATGGGTTACTTAAATTTTGATGAACCATTCCTATCATTAGTTCATCAAGGAACTATTTTAGGACCAGATGGAGAAAAAATGTCTAAATCCAAAGGAAATACTGTCGCTCCTGATCCATTAGTTGAAGAATATGGAGCCGATGTATTAAGAGGATATTTAATGTTTGGTTTTAACTATATAGATGGAGGACCTTGGACTGATGATGGTATTGTTGCCATAAATAAATTTTATCGTAAAGTAGAACGTCTTACTAAAGCTCTTGTAGAAGAAAAAACAAAAATAGATGAAATAGATAAAGTATTACATAATTCTCTAAAGGTTATAAGAGAAGACTTAGATAAATTTCAATTTAATACATCCATGGCTAAAATAATGGAATATACTAATATATTAGTTAAATATGAAAAAGAAGGTATTCCAAGATATTACATTGAACAATTACTTTTAATGCTTGCCCCATTCGCACCACATATAACAGAAGAATTATGGTCATCTATTGGTAATAAATATTCTATTCATAATGAATCATATCCAACTTATGATGAATCTAAACTAATTGAAGAAGAAAAAGAAATAGCCGTCCAAGTAAATGGTAAAGTTCGTGCTACAATAAAAATAAATATAAACGATAGTGATGAAATAATTAAAGAAAAAGCTCTTAAAGAAAAGAATGTTAAAAGATATACAGACAATAAAGAAATAATAAAAACTATAATTATAAAAGGAAAAATAATTAACATAGTTATAAAAGCTTAAAGAAAAAGCTTTTTCTTTTTTCCACAATTTTTGTGGAAAAAATAGTTTAAACTGGTTTTGGTGATCTAAATGAAAGTAAAAATCTTTGATTATGAAGATGAAAGTGATCTTCAAAAAGCGATGAATGAATTTTTAAGTGAATTATCGGGTGAAGTTGTAGATATAAAATATGCCGTTAGTTCATTTCCTAGTGGAGAAGAACAAATATATTGTTTTTCAGCTATGATTATCTATTATTAAAGGACCTAATTATTATTAGATCCTTATTTTTTTAATATTTTTATAAAATCATAACCATATTTAAAAGTAGTTTTAACTCCTAAATACTTTGGAAAATTTCTTCTTGCTAATCCTGTCTTTTTCTCATCGATAATAAAATCATATTCTCCAACTAACTCAACAACTTCGCCACCAAAATTTTTCTTATATTTAAAAGAATTGTTCAATCTATTATTAGAATCTGTTATATCTCCGATTTCATATAAATTATAATATTTATAACCATGATCTATTGCATACTTAATCATCTCATAATGAAGCGTATAAGAAGATGCAAATCTAGCATATTCATCTAATATACCTCCATCTAACAAAACAACTTCATTACCTAGTGTTATAAACATATAAATACCCATACTAACTTCATCAGCACATTTAGAAAAAAACTCTTTTAAACTTTTTAATCTTTCAAGTTCCTTTTTAACTTCAAGTTCCTTATCAATAAAATACTTCTCAGTCATCTTAGAATTATGATAACTATCTATTCGCCTAGCTTTAACAGTTAAAAGTTGATTAATTTCTTTATCTATATTACTAATAACAATCTCTCTTTTAAAATAAACTTCCTTAAAATGTAAATACTCATCAGTAAAACAATTTCTTAAATCTTCATAAAAAGTTTTAGTTGGTACAATAGTATGATATTTTTTACTTTTTTTATCAATAATATCTAAAAACTTATCAAGATTTTTAAAATCTAATTCTCTTACCATAAAACCGAATCTCTCGTTTCTTCTAATAATTTGTCTTGCTTTAGAACTAAAATTATTAAAAATATCTTTCAAAGTTTTATTCTTTAAATTAATTCTACTAAGCCATCTAGGTTGAATTCTATCTACCACCTTAATAAAATTAGCATGACTTAAATTAATTTTAACAAAATCATTATCGACTCCACCTTCAATAATATCTCCGTTACTATTACGATCCCTTAATAAAATATAAGGATCTATCTTTAAAAAGATACCATGTTTTTCAATAATAAAACTTCTAACTGCCTTTGTAAATTCTTTTAAAAGATTTTCATCTTTATAATCAATTAAAAAGCCTCGAGGTGCATAAAATATCCTTTCCTTACCTTTTTTATATTCATATGAAAGTAATAAACTAGCTCCCACTATTTTTTCTTTACTAAAAGCCCCTACATAATAAGCATAAAATTTATCTCCTTCCATAAACCTTCCCCAAAGAGAAGTTTGTTGAAAACTACCTAAGGGGTGATTAAGAGCATAAGCATCAAATTCCTTTTTTGTTAATTCTTTAAGTTCCATCAAATCACCTCTATCTTCCTTAATTATACAAGTTACTTTAAAACTTTTCAATAATATGGTATTATAATTAAAGAAATTGGAGGGGAAAAGATGTCGAAAATAAAAACTAAGAAGAACAAAGAATTAAAAGAAAACTCCTTTTTAAATGGAGCCTTTATAGCAACACTAGGAATAGTAGGTAGTAAAATATTAGGAATGCTTTATGTAATTCCTTTTTATGCTATTATTGGTGGTCAAGGAGGAGCTTTATATGGTTATGCTTATACTATTTACAATTTATTTCAATCACTAAGTTGTGCTGGTATACCTAATGCTATTAGTAAAATAATTAGTGAATATCAAACATTAGGCTATTATAATGCTAAAGAAAAAGCTTTTAAATTAGGTAGACGTCTTGCTATTATTATGGGCTTTACTATTTTTATAATTCTCTTTATTTTTGCGCCTTCAATTGCTAAAGCTATACTTGGTGATTTAAAAGGTGGTAATACTTTAGAAGATGTAACTATGGTAGTAAGAGTAATTGCTACTGCTATTTTAATCGTTCCAACTCTTAGTATTTATAGAGGTTATTTAGAAGGTCATAAATTTATAACTCCCCCCTCTATTAGTCAAGTAATAGAGCAACTTGTAAGAGTAATAGTAATAGTTTTAGGTAGTTTTCTTGCTATAAATGTTTTAAATTTATCTTTACAAACAGGAGTAGGTATCGCTGTATTTGGTGCTACCGCTGGTGCTATAGTCGCTTATTTCTACTTATTAGATAAAGTTAGAAATAACAAAAAACAATTACATGAGAAAGCTCTTGATGTTAATGAACCAATAATAAAAACCAAAGAAATATTAATAAAAATTTTTTGGTATGCTCTACCTTTCATTATGATAGATGTTTTTAAATCATGTTATGACTTTATTGATATGACAACTATTGTTAAGACAATGGTAAATGATGTTGGGTTTACAACAGCTCAAGCTGAAAATATTATGAGTGTAATCTCTACTTGGGGTAATAAAATAAATATGATTATAGTATCTATTTCAACTGGTATCATTGTAAGTTTAATACCAAATCTTACATCAGCATCAGTAAAAAAAGATAAAAAAGATATACATCATAAAATAAATCAAACCCTTCAAGTATTACTATTTATATCAGTTCCTATGACTTTAGGACTATCATTCTTAGCAGACCCTGTTTGGGAAGTATTTTATGGAAATAATAGTGAATATGGTGCTATTATCATTAAATACTTTGTTTTTGTCGCTTTAACAATATCAACATATACAGCCTTAGTATCAATTGTTCAAGTTTTAAAATACTACAAAGAAGTTTTAATCTCCCTTGTTGTAGGAGTCTTAATAAAATTAGTATTAAATGTTCCTTTAATAAATCTATTTAACAATCTTGGTTTTGTTCCTGTTTATGGTTCCATAACAGCGACCATATTAGGTTATGGTATAGGAATCTTTTTATGTTTAATCTTCTTAAGGAAAAAATGTGGTGTAAGTTATATGCCAACAGTAAAATTATTAGGTAAAATAATATTAGCAGATATCGTTATGCTAATAGTACTTTTCATATTAAAACTATTTATCCCAATTTATACATCTTCAAGACTATTAAATATTCCAATTATTGCTTTTTATGCCCTTGTTGGAATAATTGTATATTTCTTTATCGCTCATAAATTTAATTTAATAGAAGAAATATTTGGGAGCAAACTAATTAATAAGATAACTAATAAGTTTAGGAGGAAATAAAATGACATTAAAAGAAATAGATGTTAAGACATTTACTAGTTATGCTAAAAAAAGTCCTTATAGAACTTTTATGCAAACAGAAGAAATAGGTAAATTAAGAGAATTAAATGGCTGGACTTCTTATTATTTAGGTTTATACGATGATAAAAATCTTGTAGGAGTAACTCTTTTAGTAGGAAAGAAAAGACATTTTAACAAGTATGAATTTTACACACCTCGTGGACCGTTAGTAGATTATAATGATGAGAAAGCTTTAAAAGAATTTTTAAATAAGTTAACAGACTTCGTCAAAAAACATCATGGATTTGTTCTAAGAATTGATCCATATGTTATAAATAAAGAACGTAATGGTAAAGGAGAAGTAGTAAAAGATGGCACTAATAACTCTAAAATAGTAGAAGAAATAAAGTCCTTAGGCTTTAAGTTACTTCCCCTTAATGAACGGGAACAAGTATCTTGGATGTACGTTTTAGATATTAAAGATAAAACAGAAGATGAAATCTTAAAAAATATGAAGCCTAATACTAGAAATACTATTAGAAAAACTTTAAAAAATGGTATAGAAATAATAGAATTAGAAAAGAAAGATTTAAAAGAATTCTATAAAATAATGGAAGAAACAGGTAAAAGAAAAGGTTTTGCCATTAGAAACCTTGCTTATTTTGAGAATATGTATGACTTATTTAAACCTAAAGATGAGATAAAATATTTAATAACTAAACTAAACTTAGATAAACATTTAGATCTTTTAAATAAAGAGAAAAAAGAAAAGTCTGAAGAATTATCAAAATTATCAGATGCTAAATATAATGATGGTAAAAGAAAATCTATAAATGAAGCGATTAATGGTATAAATAAAAGAATAAAAGAAGCAGAGTCTATTAAAAAAGAACATGGAAATATTATAACTCTATCAGGTTCTATGTTTATTATGACAAGTCCTGAGATAATCTATTTATCAAGTGGTAACTATGAAGAATTTATGATGTATAATTCACAGTACTTAATCCAGTGGGAAATGATTAAATATGCTGTAGAGCATAACTTTGCAAGATATAATTTTTATGGTATTCCAAATACATTTGATAAAAATGATAAAGATTATGGTATCTATGAATTTAAAACAGGTTTTAATGGTTTTGTCGAAGAATTAATAGGTGAATTTGAAATAAAGACATCTCCTATTTATTATTTAATAAAATTAATTCATAAAATAAGACATTAAGGAGTATTATGAAAAGTAAAAATTTAAATGACCAATTAAAAGATTTGGAAGAAATTCTATTTAAAAATGAAATTTTAAAAGAAGTATTAAAACGTTTAGAAAAATCTAATTTAAAAAATTATTATGAGGAGCTGGATGTATTAACCAAACTGTCTTTAACTATCTTCACGGGTTTAGGATAGATGCTAATATAAATGACTATGATATTGTCTATTATGATGAAGATACCTCTTATGAAAAAGAAGATATAGTTATTAAATATGTAGAAAAATTATTAAGTGATTTAAATATAAAACTAGATATAAAAAACGAAGCAAGAGTGCATTTGTGGTATAACAAAAAATATAATGATACCAGAAAACCCTATCTAAGTTTAGAAGATGCTATTGCAAGATGGGGAACTACTATAACTTGTATAGGAGTAAGACTTGATAATAATAAATTAATAGTAGATGCACCATATGGTCTTAATGATTTGTTTAATATGGTAATAAGACCAGTAAAGACAGATTTTACTGAAGATGATTATATAAAAAGGTAAATAAATGGAAAAAGAATTGGCCAAAATTAACAATAATACCTTGGAAAGAGGAGGACTTATGATATATCCAAAATTTTTAAAAGGAAAAGATACTATTGGTGTAACCGCACCATCTGATGGTATTACTGATGAAGTTAAACTTAAAAGATTGGATAATGCTATTAAAAACTTTAAAGAATACGGTTTTAATATAAAAGAAACCCCTAATGTTAGATGTAGTATTAAAGGAAGAAGTAGTACTAGTAAGGAAAGAGCAAGAGAACTAGAATGTCTTTATAAAGATAAAAACGTTAAAACAATTATTACATCAGGTGGAGGAGATTTCTTACTTGAAATGTTAAGTGAAGTAGATTTTAATATTATTAAAGATAATCCTAAATGGTTACAAGGTTATTCTGACCCAACAGGACTATTATTTACAATTACAACTAATCTAGATATTGCTACTATCTATGCTGATAATTTCAAATCATTTGGAATGGAGCCATGGCATCAATCTTTAGAAAATAATTTAGAAATATTAAAAGGAAATATTATAGAGCAAAAAAGTTTTTCTAAATATGAAGAAGATAAAAAATTAATAACAGGGTTAGAACCTTTTAACTTAACAAAGAAGGTCTATTGGAAAAACTTAAACAAAGAAGAAGTTATTAGCATTAAAGGAAGAATGATTGGAGGTTGTCTTGATGTAATTACAGATCTTTTTGGTACAAGATTTGATAATACTAAAGCTTTTTTGGAAAAATATAAAGATGATGGCATTATTTGGTACTTTGATGTTTGTGAGTTATCTAGTGAATCTATTATTAGAATTCTTTGGAAACTTAAAGATAATGGCTATTTTAAATATACGAAAGGAATACTTTTTAGTAGAATTTTTGCTTGTAATAGTTATTATGATATTTCTTATGAAGAAGCAATTTATAACTCTTTAAAAGATTTAAATATACCTATAATCATAAATACAGATATAGGTCATATTGCTCCTAGAATGACAATAATAAACGGTGCAGTCTCTACAATTATTTCTTCTAATGGTAAAGGAAAAATAAAATTTGAATTAAAATAAAGGAGTAGAAATACTAAAACTATCGCAGTAGAATATTAGAAACAACTAATCTATCATATACAGATAAATTGAAAAGAAAAAACTATATTTTGAAGAAACAAAATTAATAGATAATAAATATAGTGACTATTTACCAATACTAATAACATTTGAAATATAAAAAGTTATTCCAATGCACTGGAATAACTTTTTAGTTATCTTTTAATATTCTTAAGTTTATGATAAAGAGCATAACTAATCTTATAAGTATGATACCAAAAAGGACTAATAATAAGATCAAATTCTCCAATTAATTCTACTACTTGACCACCAAAACTTTTCTTAAATAAATAAAGTCCAAGTAAAGGATTATTAGGACTAAAATCACCTGTAATACCATAAAAATTATATGTATCATAACCATTTTCTATAGCATACTTAACACCAGCGAAATGAAGGGTATAAGCTGATTGAAAACTCATAAGTTCGGCTTTAGAACCACCATAAAGTGATAATACTTCCTTACCATAAATTAGAAATAAAATACCACCTAAAATTGGCTTCTTTCCATATTTTTCTTTCATATCATAAGCTTTTTCAATATTCTTTTTTAATCTTTTAATTTCATTCTTTTCAAATTCTTGTTTACTATGATATTTTTTCTCATTCATTGGAATAGTTTTATCTTCATATTTTTCTCTACGTTCCCTAATAGAAGCTTCTAATGCTTCAATTTCTTTTTTGGTATCATTAATCTCCTCATCAAAATCAATTTCAGCGATCAATATCTTTAAAATACCATCATCATGTAAACTATCCCACATATGTTCATAATAAGATAAAGGTCTATCAATAAATTCTCGTCTTTCTCCAGTATGTTGCATAATATCTTTAAAAATAGGTAATTCATACTTTGTAATCTCTCTAACCTTTACTCCTAGTCTTTCATTTTTCCTTAGAATTTGTCTAGTTTTAGGATCCATATCCTTCATAATATCATCAATACTTTTATTTTTAACTGTAATTGTATGCATCCATCTAGGTTGTAATGTATCTTGCATTAAGTTAAAGCCAAAGTGTTTGTAACCTAATTTCTTTAAATTAATTACTGTATCACTATTATCAATTCCTTTAACTACTAAATTACCATCAATATCTCTTTGTTTATACATAACATAAGGATCAATCTTAATAAAAATACCATCCTTACTTTTAACGAACTTCTTAACTTCTTCTGTAAACGTTTTTAATAAATTATAGTCATGATAATCAATTAAAAAACCTCTAGGAGAATAAAACATATATTTCTTTACTATAGGTACTTTTTTAGCTAATAATAAGGCTCCAGCTTTAATTTCATCATTATCAAATAATCCAATAACATAATGATCCCATCCATTATATTTTTTTAATTTTGCCCAACCTTTAGTTTGATGAAAAGTCGCTTCATCAGTACTTAAAGCAAAATTTTCTAATTGTTCAAAACTAATCTCTTTTAATTTCATCTTTAAGTTCCTTCTTCTTTCTATTCTTTATCATATTTCTATATAGAGGTACCGCCTTTGTAAAAGCCAAATAGTAAATAGGCTTAATTACATAATCAAACTCTCCCATAAACTCTATATAATCTCCCCCAAACTTCTTTTTAAACTCATGAAGCCCAAGACGCGGATTATCTTTAGATAAATCACCAATAGTTCCAAATTGATCATATATTTTTAAACCTCTATTTTTACAAAATTTTAAATGCTCATAATAAGTATGATAATTAACATAAGTTTCTGATAAAATATTATGATTCCCAGCATAAAGCACCCAAGCTTTATCCCCATATTCTAAAATCATATGTGCTGATAGTGTAACTTCTTTACCATATTCATCTAAATAAGTAGAATACTTTGCAATCTCTTTATTTAAACTTTCTTGTTGTCTTGATAATTCTTTAAGTTTATTTTTAGCACTTTTTGATAAATTTTCTTTAGGTAGTTCATCAATTTTTGTTATAACCGTATTTAAATTATCTTTTAAAACTTCTAAACTTTCTTCGATATCAACTTTACCTAAAAATAAAGTAGCTTTATTATCTTCATTAAATAATTTATATAAAGTTTTATAATAATCAAGGTTATAAGATACAAAATCTTTTCTTTCTTCAGTTAGCATCATTAAATGATAAAAAGTAGGTAAATCTTTTTCTGTTCCTATTTCCACTTTAGTTTTAAGTTTAATAGATTTTGCAATTCTTTGTTTTGTCGTTTTAGAAAAATGATTCTCTATATCTTCCATATCTTGAGACAAATCAATTCTAAAAGTATATCTTGGTTGCATAGTTTCAAAATTTTTTGTAAAGCCTAAATGTTTAAATCCTAATCTCAATAACTCGTTATATATTTTTTTCTCCTTACATTCTCCTTCTTTAATTTCCCCTTTATAATTTTCACTTTTCCAAATAATATCAGGATCGATTTTTACATAAATTGCTTTCTTTCTTTTAGCAAACTTTACAATTTCTTCTGTAAATTTATCTAATACTTCAAAGTCATTAAAATTAAGGACAAAACCTCTTGGGGCATATAAATAACATAATCCTAAAGGCAAAGTCTTCTTTAACAGCAATGTAGCTGCTTTTACATCATCGTTATCTACTAATCCTAAATAATAAGGTGTCAAGTTACGTCTATTTTTAGCAAGTTCACCCCAATCATATGATTGTAAAAAATGACTTTTATAAGGATTGTTTTTTACAAAGTTTTCATACTCATTTTTATCCAATACTTTAAGTTCCATATCTATCACACCTTTAACTATTAAAAGTATAATTTATTTAACAATAACTGTCAATTTTAGTATAGCCTAAAAACAAAAAAATATAAAATAAAAAAGAGCTTTAAGCTCTTTACATCATATATTTATCATTACTATTTCCATATCCTGTAGTTTGACTATCAAATTGTCTAGGTGTAATCATCGCTGATTCAATTCTATTAACACGATTTTCTAATCTTCTAAGTTGTCTTTCAAGACGATTAACTTGATTTTCTAAACTATTAAGTCTTTGATTCATATTACTATTAGGGAAATTAGGACCAGGTCCCATTCCTTGATTCATATTAGGGTTCATTGGCCACATAGGCATACCTTGATTCATTTTTTTCATCCTCTCTTTCAAGATATTATATTCCAAACATATTAATTTTATGATAAACTATTGTGTATGACTTGGAGGTAAAATTATGCGACTTAGAAATGTCAAAAATAAAACAGAAATTTTAAACAATTGCAATTATTTAATAAAAGATCCTAAAAATTATAAAGGTAAATGGCATGAACTATTTAATAATAAAAATAAAATATACTTAGAAATAGGTATGGGAAAAGGGAACTTCTTAATAAAAAATGCTTTAAAAAATAAAGATATTAATTATATTGGAATTGAAAAATTTGATAGTGTTTTAGCTAAAGCGATAAAAAAAATACCGTCTGATTTATCTAATCTTTATATAATTAGAGGTGATGCTTTAGAAGTTGATAATATGTTTTTTAAAGAAATAGATAAAATATATTTAAATTTTTCAGATCCTTGGCCTAAGGAAAGATGGCATAAAAGAAGACTTACTAGCCCAATTTTTCTATCTAAATATGAAAACATCTTTAAAAATACTAAAAGAATAGAGATGAAAACAGATAATGAAGATTTATTTATCTACTCACTTGAAACATTAAGTCATAATAACTATGCTTTAAGTGATATCTCATTTAATTATCATAAGACACATACTGATATTATCATGAGTGAATATGAAGAAAAATTTCAAAAAGAGGGGAAAAATGTCTATCATCTTTTTGCGGAAAAGAAGTGACAAAGTATAAATTAATTTGTTATAATAATATAAGAGTAGGTGTTGCATATTGAAAAAGAAAATATTTATATTAACCTTATTAATGTTAACTATAACAGGATGTACTAATCTTAATAATCAAAGTTTAGATGAACTAACAGATACCTTATTATCAAATAAAACTAAACTAACTAATAATGTCTTTGAAGGATATAAATATTATATTCCAAAAGGCCTAAGATTAATTACTAAGGATGAGTATAATGCTAGTTTTTTAGATGAATATAATAATCAATATTATTTTTATATTGATGTTATAAGTTACTATAATAAAGAACCTACAGATTATAAACCTAATAATAAAGCCTACTTTTCAAAAAGCCTTGATTATAATAATAAAAAAGGCTATATAGAAATTAACAAAGTAAATAATGAATATTTTATAGAATACATGTACAATTATGGTAAAATAGAAGCTTTTGTTAAAGAAAATGAAATAGAAAGTGCTATTATAAATATGAGTAGTATTTTATCATCTTTAAAATTTAACAGAACAATATTAGAAACCATAATTGGTAATAAAGTTTTAAATTATAAAGAGAATACTTATAATGTAATGAAACCAAAAGGTAGTAAGGCTACTAAAGATACTTATCTTGAATATGAAGAAAAATATGGTATTTATGAAGGTTATGGAGATAACAATCAAGAAGAAGATAAAATAGAAATAGAAGAAAACTAAGAAAGGTGGTGTCTAGCTATGAAATTGCTAGATAAGCTAAAAAATGCGCTTTTTGAAGAAGAATATGTTGAAGTAGAAGAAAAGAAAGAAGTAAAGAAAAAGGAAAAACCAATTGCTAAAAAGATAATCGTTGATGAACCTAAAATTAAAAAGTCTGAGAAAAAAGAAGATGTTGTTGTTGAAGAAGAAAAAGAAGAAGTTTCTAATACAAATAAAGACTTTAAGTTTAAAGCTATCTTAGATGATGACTTTATTGACTTAGATAAGCCAAAAAAACCGGAACCAAAAAACAATCCAGAATTATTAATAAAAGAAAAACCAAAATTAGAAAAGAAGAAAGAAAAAATAACCACATCTTTTTATGAACCTGAAATACCTAAAAGTAAACCATATGGTAATACTAAAGAACCTGATATAAAAATGCATGAATATGGTAGTGCATCTAAACAAAAAGAAAAGAAAGTTTTTCATCCTTCACCAATTATTTCACCAATTTATGGCGTTTTAGATCAAAATTACAAAAAAGATGAAATTTCGACCAAAAAAGAAGTTATAATAACAAGTAGTTATAAATCAAAAAATATAGATGTAGATAGTGTTCGAGCTAAAGCTTATGGAAATGCTGATGATATATTTGAAGAAGAATTAACGTCTAATAAAAAAGAAGAAAAAGATCATTTAGATGATGATGAACTTACAACTGAAGAAAGTGATATGATTAAAGAAGAAGATAGCTTATTAGATATTAGTGCTAATAATACCCCATCAGTTTCCAAAGTAACAATGGGGGATGCTGAAGAATATTATAGTGATTTAGGATTAGAATATAATATTGACTATAAAGATGCTTCTCATGAAAGAGCAACAGGTAGAAGAACAGATTTAAAAAACTTTAAAGATGATGACTATCAAAAAGATGAAGCAAGTATAGAAGAAAATTTATTTGATTTAATAGATTCAATGTATGATGAAAAGAAAGGAGAATAAAAAGTGGAATTTTTAGGAGTCATTTTGGATAGTCTATTAATAGTATTAGTAATTATTTTAATTATCCTATCCTTAAAAGCTTTAGAAACTTTGACTAAATTAAATAATATTTTAGATAATACTAAAAAGAAGTTAGAAAGTTTAGATAATGCTTTTAATTTTATGGATGCAGTTAGTGATAAATTAACTATAGTTACTGATACCGTAATCAGTAGTATAGTAGGATTTATAAATGGATTATTAAAAAAGAAAAAGGAGGAAAATATTGATGAGTAAAAAAAGTAATGTAGGAAAATTTATAGCTGGAGCAGCTATTGGAGCAGGTCTTGGAATTTTATTTGCTCCTAAAAAAGGTAGTGAAACAAGAAAGGATTTAAAAGAAAAAATAGATAATGTTATTTCAAATATTAAATCTGTAGATGCTGAAGATGTAAAGGTAATGTTTGAAGATAAAGTTGAAGAAATTAAAGCTGAACTTGAAGATTTAGATAAAGAAAAGGCTATAAAAATAGCTAAGAAAAAAGGTGAAGAAATAAAGAAAAAGTGCCAAGATCTAGTAAATTTAGCAGTAGCTAAAGGGACTCCAGTTTTAGAAAGTGCTGCTGAAGAATTAAGATTAAAAGCAATAGATGTTGTAAGTGATGTCTTAGAAAAGTTAGAATCAAAAGAAAATAGTAAAAATAATGGCTAGGTAATTTTACCTAGTTTTTTTATAAATATTGAATTTTTATGTATTGCTAAACGTATTTTCTATACAGTGCATTTAGTTGCTAAAGGGAGATTTTAAATATAAAAATATATATAGTATATAAATTTAGATTATATCAAACAGAAGAACAAATAATATTGATACATAAGACTTTTGGATGTAGTCGTTTTGTTTATAACTATTATCTAAAATATCAAAAAGAAAATGAAGTACAGAAATCATTTAATTTATATAAAGATTTAAAGTTTAATATAGATAATGTTTTAAATAGAATAATAACAATTAAATAAATTAGTATAGTAGTGACTATCAAAATTTAAGCTTATTTTATTTATGTTCAATATTTATAAATAATACATAGAAACACTTGATTTTTTTTTAGTTTAATGTTATAATATGGGCACAAAACAAATTGGGGGGATAATATTATGAAACTTATAAAAACAAATAAATTAAAATTTGGAATTATAACAATTCTTTTAATTGGTCTAAGTTTATTTGTATCTCTTAGTACTAATGCTGCATCAAGTGCACCTAAAACATTTACAGCTGATAGTGAAAAATTATTAACAGGATATATAAATAACTGGCATTATGCTAAATTAACTAGTAGTTTAGGTGGATATGTTTATTGTCAAGATTTCCATAAAGAAATACCTTATGGAGTAACAATGACCTTAACAGGAGAAGCTCCAGCTGGAATAGCTTACATCTTATCTAATGGTTTTCCAAATAAAAGCATAACTGGTGATGCTGATAAAGATTATTATATAACACAAGCGGCTGTTTGGTGGTATTTAGATGAAACTGCTGGTACTAATAACTTACCTGATACTTTTAAAGTTACAGGACCAGATTCATATAACTTAAGACAATATATTGTAAAATTAGTTAATGAAGGTAAGAAAATAACATCATATGCTAAACCAGCAATTCAATTAAATAATCAAGATACATCACTACATTTAAGTGAAAATAAAAAATATTATGAATCAAATGCAATTAGTGTTAAAACATTATACACAACTGGTAATTATACAATTGCTTTAAGTAATGCACCAACAGGAACAACTGTAGTAAATGCTACAAGTGGATCTAAACAAACATCATTTAAACCAAGTGAAAGTTTTAAAGTTAGAATTCCTATTGATAATGTAAAAGAAAATAGTGTTAATATTAAAATAACAGCGACAGCAACTGGTTCAATTAATAAAGCATATAAATATAAATCAAGTAATTCTGCCGCTCAAGATGTAATAGGATCATTACTATATCCTGAAACATCAACTGTTAAAGATACAACAAATCTTACTCTTGAAACTAGTAAAGTAACTATTACAAAAATAGATGCTGATACTAATCAACCATTAAAAGGGGCTACCTTTGTATTAAAAGATAGTAGTGGCAAAGAAGTTGCTACTTGGACTTCAACAACAGATTCTCATATCATTAGAAACTTACCAAATGGAAAATATACCTTACAAGAAACTAAAGCACCAGATGGTTATACCTTAAATGATGAAGTAGTAACATTTACTATTAGTGATGATAACCGCAATATTGCTATTCGTTTCAAAAATAAAGAAATTGAAAAAAATGCAACCATTATTAAAATTGATTCTGTTACTAAAAAACCAGTAGCGGGGGCAACACTTCTAGTAAGAGATAGTAGTGGTAAAGAAATAGCCAAATTTACAACTACTACTCAAGCTCATGTATTAGAAGATCTTGATAGTGGTACTTACACTGTAGAAGAATTAGAAGCACCAAAAGGTTATAAAAAGAGTGATGAAATATATAAATTTACAGTAAATAATACAAATCGTGATGTAACTGTTACTATCGAAAACCAACCAATCGATAAATTGGTTAATATCTTAAAAGTTGATGCTGCAACTAATCAACCATTACAAGGGGCTACCTTAGTTTTAAAAGATGGAACAGGAAATGTTATTGAGGAATTTGTAACAACAGAAGAAGCACATACAATTCTTAACCTTAAAGACGGAGAATACAGTGTTATAGAAAAAGAAGCACCAGATGGTTATAAGAAAAGTGATGAAATATATAAATTTACTATAAGTGATGAAAGCCCTACAGCATTAGTAGTATTTAAAAACTATGAAGAAGTAAAAGTACCATTCACTGGTAGTAATAAATCCCTAATAAGTACTTTATTTGGAAGCGTATTATTAATATCCGGAGTAGGATTCGTTTACTACAATGGCAAGAAACAAAAAACTAAATAAAAAAAGAATCTCTCCTAATACAGTCGCTCTAATAGGAGCTGTTGTAATAACACTAGGAGGGTTCTTTCTTTTCTATAACTTCATTAGTGATAAAAGACTAAAAGCCTATGATTATATGAATGAAAAAATAACAGATAGGCAAACAGAAATTTATGATGTAACTACTAAAGAAATAGCAAGTACTAATACTAATGAAGAACAAATAGAAAAACAAACTAAATATAAAGATATAGAAAATTATATTGGATATTTAGAAATACCAAAAATAAAGTTTAGAAGGGGTTTTTATAAAATAGATTCTAAATTAAATAATGTAGAATCTAATATACAAATAATTAAAGGTAGTAATATGCCTGATATTACAAATGGTAATTTAATAATTGCTGGACATTCAGGTACAGGTTGGAAAGCATTTTTTAAAAACTTATACAAATTAGAAATAGGTGATAATTTAATTGTTACTTATAGTGGCTTAAAATACACGTATAAAATAACAAATATTTATAAAGAACAAAATACAGGTACTATCTCTATAAAAAGAAATTATGATAAGACAACACTTACTTTAGTAACTTGTACTAAAGATGATAGTACTACACAAACAATCTATATTGCTGAGTTAGAAAATATAGAATAAGGGGGGTGGTTATTAATGAGTCCTTTATCATTAGTAACAAAATTACAAACAGTTTGGGAGTTTATTACATCTAAAAACTTATATTTAATGATACTAGCTATTATTGGCTTTTTAACAGTAATTTTTATTACAACTAATGGATCTAATAGAAAGCAAAGTAGACATACATACATTATCCTATATATCGCTCTTTTCATCTTTGCAGCTATCCAATACGGTAATAGTTTTATATCATTAGTAGATTATGCTATAAATGAAGTCTTTATAACATATTACTTTCCTAATATAGTAATCTATCTAATTATGTTAATCATTACTAATATAATCTTGTGGAAAACACTTTTTAGTAATAATATAGATAAAAAATTAAAAATTATTAACTCATGTGTTTTTAGTATAATAATCTATCTTTTCATCTTAGCAATTGCCGCAATTACTAATTTAGATTTAGATGTTTATAATATTACTGAATTATATAGTAGTAATCAAGTAAGAAGTCTCTTAGAATTAAGTATGTTTATATTTGCTTTTTGGATAATTATATTAGTTATATATCATCTTATTAAAAAATATCAATATAAACATAATATAATAGTAGAACAAGAATTTACTAACTATAATATTATAAATAACTTTGATACAAATATCCCCTATAAAGTAGTTAAAAAAACAATGGATATTGAACCTCTTGAACCAAAAAAGGAAGCAAAGGAACCAACTGAAGTAATAGATTTATCAAAAACATTTACATTAGAGGAATATAAAATAATGTCACAAATATTAAAAGAAGAAAAAGCTAAACAAAATAAAATACAACCTGAAACAGAAGAAAATCCTTTAACAGAATTAAACAAATTATATCAAAGTATAAAAGATTAACCTAACTAAAAACCACAGTTCTAGTTTAGAAACTGTGGTTTTTACATATTTAAAAAACTGTATGAATTTATTAAACTAAACATATAATTTAATGGTGATAAAATGTTAAATGAACAAGAATTTTATGAACAATCATTAAATGCTAATCTTTACTACTTAAGAACATTAAGAGACTTTTGTATTAATATTCAACTTTCTTTTTATGAAAATAATGATTATAAAGCAAGAGCAGTTACGCTTGCTAAAAGAAGTCAAGACTTAGGAAGAAATATTATTACTTCTACTAATGGAGTAGTTCCAAGTAAAGGTTTAGATTATCAAATCTATTATACCAAATATACTCTTGCAACCGAGAAATTAACAGAAAAATTATTTTCTTTAGATCTAGCTACAGATATAACAGAAAACTCTTTAAAACTAACTAAATCTGATACTTTTGACACTACGGAAGAAACTATTGCTCAAATGAGTAATATTAATCAAAGAGCTTTAAATATTGCCAATGATTTTATTGACCTATCAAAAGAAATTATGAGTGAAATTACTAATAATAATCTTTTTTCATACTCATATCCAACTATGTATAATTTTATGATTATAACTATTAACCTATATATAGGAGAATTAAATAGACTTCAAGAAAGGTTAAGAAAAGATCCAATCATAGCCTTAGATACAGAATATGGGTATAATATTTCAAGTTATGAAATAACATCTTTTCTAAGGGGACTAATAGATCCTAGTGCTAGTGCATATATAGAAATTTTAGATAATATTTTAAATGATAGTTATAAAGAACTATTAGAAGATTATAATAATTTACCACTTTCACCAGAAAATCAAAAAAATCTAACTGAACGAAGTATCGCTATCATTAGAAGAATAAGATTAACAATATCTAATATGCTCCAAGACTTATTAAATGCTAACTTATATTTCATTATAGAACCTTTAGCAATAGATAATTTTTATCGTAATATAAACTATTATCTATATGTTTTAGATACTACTAATCAAGAATCATAAAGAAGTTAAAAACTTCTTTTTAGTTTTCCTAATTCACAATTAACTTTATTCTTGTTATAATAAATTAGGAAGTAGGTAATAACATGAGTATGATAGAACTAGATAGTTTAAATAAAGAACAGAAAAAAGCCGTTTTATACAATGATGGTCCTCTTTTAATAATCGCTGGGGCTGGAAGTGGTAAAACTAAAGTTTTAACTACTAAAATTGCATATTTAATAGAACAATTAAATATCTTTCCTTGGGAAATACTTGCTATAACTTTTACTAATAAAGCTGCCTTAGAAATGAAAGAGCGTGTTGATAGTATGATAGGTAGTAAATCTAAAGATATACAAATATCAACCTTTCATTCTTTTGGCCTTAAAATATTAAGAGAAAACTATGATAAATTAGGTTATAATAAAAACTTTGTTATAATGGATAGTGATGATTCTCTAACTATTATAAAAAAAATATTAAAATCCTTAAATTATGATCCTAAAATCTATAATCCTAAAGCTATAAAAAATAAAATTAGTAACTGTAAAAATGAATTATTAACCCCTAAAGATTATGAAAGATATGTAGCAAGTGATTATGAAAAAGTCATAAATGAAGTATATTACAAATATGAAAAGAAATTAAAACAAAATAATGCTATAGATTTTGATGATTTACTAATATTACCAATAAAATTATTTAGAGAAAATAAAGAAGTGTTGCAAAAATATCAAGAACGTTATAAATACATTTTAATAGATGAGTATCAAGATACCAATGAAGCTCAATATATCCTATCAAAAATGATTAGTGCTAAATATCAAAATATTTGTGTTGTAGGCGATGCTGATCAAGCTATTTATGGTTTTAGAGGAGCTAATTATAAAAATATTTTAAATTTTGAAAAAGATTATCCTAAAGCCTTAAGTATTAAATTAGAACAAAATTATCGTTCTACAAAGACTATTTTAGATGCAGCTAATTTTGTTATAAAAAATAATGAAAAAAGAAAAGAGAAAAATCTTTGGTCAACTAAAGGAGTAGGAGAGAAAATAACTTATTATCGTGCTTATGATGAAAAAGATGAAAGTCATTATACGGCAATGACTATTAAAAAATTATTAAATGAAGGCAAAGATGCCAGTGATATAGCTGTTTTATATAGGACAAATGCTCAATCAAGAGTAATTGAAGAAGAACTTTTAAAACAAAATATTCCCTATCGAATAGTAGGAGGTTTTAGTTTCTATCAAAGAAAAGAAATTAAAGACTTATTAGCATATTTAAAACTAATATATAACCCTAAAGATGATGTTAGCCTATTAAGGGTAATTAATTCTCCAAAACGAGGTATAGGCTTAAAAACAATAGAGAATTTAACAGCCAAAGCTGATAGTTTAGGAGTAAGTCTTTTTGAAGTTATAGAAAGCTCTAAAGAATTAAAATTTAAAGAATTAATACTTTCTCTTAAGAAAGTTGCCGAAACTGTTACTTTAACTGAATTAATTGATAAAGTATTAGAATCAAGTGGTTTAAAAAAAGAACTTGAAACTGAAAAGACTATTGAAAGTGAAATAAGATTAGAAAACTTAGAAGAATTTAAATCTATAACTAAAGCTTTTGAAGAACGAGAAGGCTTAGTATCATTAGAAGATTTTCTTTATGAAGTTAGTCTTGTTAATGATAAAGATGAATATAAAGATCCCCGTCATAAAGTTAGTTTAATGACTATCCATTCAGTTAAAGGATTAGAATATGATGTTGTATTCGTACTAGGATTAGAAGAAGGAATATTTCCTCATCTTAATTCTTTAATGAGTAATAGTGAAGTAGAAGAAGAAAGACGTCTTTGTTATGTTGCTATTACAAGAGCTAAAGAAAAACTATATCTTTTAAATGCTAGAAGGAGAGTTTTATTTGGAAAAGAAGGAATTAACCCACCTAGTAGATTTTTAAATGAAATAGATCCAAGTCTACTAAATAGCAATGTTGAAAATACATCTTCAAAAATAGTTAAAGAAAATGTAATAAGAGAAGAAGATGTAGATTATAAAGTGGGAGATTATGTTGTTCATGAGAACTTTGGTGCTGGTCGAGTTATAGAAGTTACTAACTCATTAGTAACAGTTGCTTTTCCTCATCCATATGGAATTAAAAAACTTATGAAAAATCATAAAAGTCTCTCTAAAGTATAAAAGATGTCTAATAATTAAATATAATTTGAAAACTAATTTATTTAATGCTAAAATTACTACAAAAGAATATAAAGGATTAACTAGTGAAAAATCAATTAAAGAGAAGATGCAAGTTTATTTAAATTTAAAAATAATTTAACGGAGGTAAAAAAATATGTCAAAAAATAAAACATTACTAATTATGGCTGCTGGAATGGGGAGCCGTTTCGGAGGCTTAAAGCAAATAGAACCAATAGGACCAAATCAAGAATTCTTAATAGATTATTCAATCTATGATGCCATTATCGCTGGCTTTAATAAAGTAGTTTTTATAATAAAAAAAGAAAACTATGATATTTTTAGAGAAACAATAGGTAAAAGAGTAGAACCCCATATCAAAACAGAATATGTTTTTCAAACTAATGATAATATACCTTTAAAATATCAGGAAAAATTAAAAGATAGAGAAAAACCATTAGGAACAGCTCATGCTATATATTGCGCTAAAGATAAAATTAATGAACCCTTTGCCATTATTAATGCTGATGATTTTTATGGACGTGATGCTTATATTAAAGCAGCTAATTCCTTAGATAAAATAGATGATGACAATTATGGATTAATTGCCTATAAACTTGGTAATACTCTAACTCCTAATGGTTCTGCTAAAAGAGGAGTATGTAAAATAGATGATAATAATAACTTAATATCTTTAACAGAAAGTAATGTAATTTTAAAAGGAGATTTAGTAGAAGTAAGTCCCTTAGATGGTTCTAAGAGTTTTAAAACAAGTAAAGATACTATTGTATCTATGAATTTTCTTACCTTTACGCCAAGTTTATTTCCATTACTAGAAACAAAATTACAAGAATTTTTAGAAAAGAATGAAGCTGATTTATCAAAATGTGAATTTTTAATACCAATTGTATTAAATGAATGTTTAATGGAAAAGACTAAAAAAGTAGATGTAATTAAAACAACAGCTACTTGGTATGGTATAACATATAAAGAAGATAAAGATTTAGTAGTAAAATCTATAAACAATTTAATAAAAGAAGGAATCTATAAACAAAATTTATGGTCTTAAAGGAGCTTTTAGTATATGGAAAATGAAAAAACCTTGTTAATAATAGCAGACGAGATAACTAATCACTTTGGTAAGTTAAAACAATTAAATACTATAGGAAAAAATCAAGAATATTTAATAGAATATTCAATTTATGATGCTATTAAAGCTGGGTTTACTAACGTAGTTTTTATAATAAAAAAAGATATATATAATCTCTTTAAAAAGATTATAGAAGAAAGAATTAAGATAAATATAAAAATAGAATATGTACTAAAAGATCCATCATATATTCCTAAAAAATATCAAGAATTTATAAATAAAAAACAAGGCCTATTAGGAACAGGCTATACAATATACTGTGCTAAAGATAAAATAAAAGGAAACTTTGCTGTTATAAATATCAATACATATTATGGTAAAGATGCTTTTCTAAAAGCAGCAAAATATTTTGATAATATTATATATAATCATTATGGGATAATAGGTTATACTCTTAATAATACTATAACTTCTAATAAAGAAGTAAAAAGAGAAATATGCAAAATAGAAGATGATCAATTAAAATCTCTTAATCTAATGAGAGTTATTAAAAGAAAAAATAAATATATAAGTGCTAATATTAAAACTAATGAAGGAAAAGAAATTAGTAAAGATACTATTGTTAGTATGAACCTATTATTACTATCAAGTGAT
Source organism: uncultured Mycoplasmatota bacterium (assembly GCA_946494015.1). Lineage (GTDB taxonomy): Bacteria > Bacillota_I > Bacilli_A > RF39 > UBA660 > Onthousia. The sequence goes on from CAMMBL010000001.1 coordinate 40,557, forward strand.
ATCTTTAAAGTATTAGAAGAAGAACTATTACTATTTTTATCTCTATATCAAAAAAATTTATCAGAGGTAAAATTTACAATTTTAGATGTTTTAGATATGTGTGTAAAAAAGAATCTTAAAACAATAGATGTAATATTAACATCTTCAACTTGTTATGAATTAAATTCTAAGGAAGATATAAAAAACATAACCAAAATATTAACAGAAGAAGAACTTTATCCACAACCATTGTGGATAAACCATAATTAGGAGGAATAACTTGTGGATAATATAACAAAAGAAAGAATGTATGAACTAATAAAAATAATTGATCAAGCTAATTATGATTATCATGTTTTAGATGATCCGAAAATAACAGATCAAGAATATGATGCTTATTATAGAGAATTAGAAACAATAGAAAAAGCTCATCCTGATTGGATAGATGAAGCTTCTCCTACTAAAAAAGTAGGTGGAGAAGTAATAGATGAATTTAAAAAAGTAGAACATACTATTCCCATGCTTTCTTTAGGAGATGTTTTTAATGAAGAAGAAATTATTAATTTTTTAAAAAGAATAGAAAATAGTGGTATTCATTCTAATTATGTATGTGAATTAAAAATAGATGGTCTATCAGTTTCCTTACACTATGAAAAAGGAATATTAACAACAGCAGCGACAAGAGGTAATGGTGTAGTTGGAGAAGATATTACTCATAATGTTAAAACAATTAAAAGTATACCTTTAAAATTAAAAGAACCTCTTACTATTGAAGTTAGAGGAGAAATATTTATGAGTAAAAAGACTCTTGAAGAAATTAATAGAGAACGTCTTTTAAAGAAAGAAAAACCCCTTCAGAACACAAGAAATGCCGCAGCAGGATCTATTAAACAACTAGATTCAAAAGTAGCCGCTAAACGTAATTTAGATGCTTATTTATACCATTTACCTAATCCTTTAGACTATAATATTAAAACACATCATGAAGCTTTAGAATTTTTAAGAAAACTAGGATTTAAGACTAATCCTAATAATAAAATAGTTAAAAATATAAATGAAGTAATGGATTATATCCATGAAAAAGGTAATTTAAGAGAAAAATTACCCTATGATATAGATGGTGTTGTAATCAAAGTAGATTCTATTGAAGCTCAACAAAAACTAGGATTTACCGCTAGAACTCCAAGATGGGCTATTGCCTATAAATTTCCAGCTACAGAAGTATTAACTAAACTAAATGATATTATCTTTACTGTAGGTAGAACTGGAAAAATAACTCCAAATGCTATTTTAAATCCTGTACAATTAATGGGATCAACTATTAGTAGAGCAACTTTACATAATGAAGATTATGTTAAAGCAAAAAATTTAATGATAGGAGATACAGTATCAATAAAAAAAGCAGGTGATGTAATACCAGAAGTAGTAGAAGCTAAAATAGAAAGAAGAACAGGCGAAGAAAAACCATTTAAAATGATTGATATTTGTCCAATATGTCATACTAAGTTAATAAAAAAAGAAGATCAAGTTGACTATTTTTGTCCTAATCCTAATTGTCCAGCTAGATATATTGAAAGTTTTATTCATTTTGTATCAAGACAAGCTATGAATATAGATGGTTTAGGAGAACGGTTAGTAGAAGATCTTTATAATTTTAAATTTATTAAAACAATTCCTGATATTTATAAACTATCAAGATATAAAGAAGAATTAATAAAATTAGAAGGTTATGGTAATAAATCAGTTAATAATTTATTAACAGCAATTGAAGAAAGTAAGAAAAATTCTCTTGAAAGATTATTATTTGGACTTGGTATAAAAAATGTAGGAAAAGAAAAAGCTAAAATATTAGCTAAAACATATGGTAATATTGATAACTTAATAAAAGTTAGTTATGATGAATTATTACAACTTCAAGATATTGGTCCTATAATAGCTAAAAATGTTACTGATTATTTCTCATCAAAAGATAATTTAGAAATTATTAATGAATTAAAACAACTAGGTTTAAATACTAAATATGAAGGAGAAACTTTAAATATTAAAGAAGAATTCTTTAATAAAAGATTTGTTTTAACAGGAACATTAACAAAACTAACAAGAGAAGAAGCAAAAAATATAATTGAAAACTATGGTGGTAAAACAGCTGATAGTGTTTCTAAAAAAACTACTGCTGTTATTGTTGGGAAAAATCCAGGAAGTAAATATGATAAAGCTAAAGAGTTAAATATACCAATTTGGACGGAAGAAGAATTTATAGAAAAGACTAAGTAAGGGGGATTATTATGATAACAGAAGAAAATAAGGAAGAAATTAGTGTAGAAAAAGAAAAAAAGATAAAGAAGATTTCCACTATTATAATGGTCATTATAATAGTGTTTGGCTTCCTAGTATTATTAGATGCTACCTTAGTAAAAACAGCTAATATTGGGCCTTTTCTTGCGATTAGAACTAAAGTATATAATGATGGAGGTACTAAAGAATATTATGGTCTTGGTTATAAAGTAATTAAATATAATCAAGAAGTAGGAAGAAAAGATACAGTAATAGGTACTTGGTCTTTAAAATATAATACAACTCCCTTAAACTTTACACTTGAAACACTAGCTTATAGTATTCAAAATAATAATAATACTTATAAAGATTCTTTTATTAGAGTATCAGGTACTATTAATAAGATAGATACAAAGAATAAAACTATTACTTTACAATTTACTGATAATGAAAAAGGTAAGTATAATTTAACTGTAGAAGCTAAAGTTTTAAGTAAATTAAAAGATTTAAAAAAAGATCAAAATATTAGTTTAATAGGGACTGTAACTTCCTATGATAAAAATACAAAAGTACTAACTATTTCTAATGCCTTTGCTAAATAAGGTATTTTTTTCTTGCCTTTATCCTAAAAAGATAGTAGTATAGTAATTCCACGGAGGAAACATGAAAGATACATTACTACAATCAATAGGCTTTACTAAAGAAGAAATAGATAAGCTTTTATTAAAACATCCAAAATGTTATCAAAAATTTGAAGAATTAATTAGTTTATTAGGATCCCTTCAAATAAAAAATATTAAAAACTATCTAATGCAAAATAGTTATTTATTTGAAAAAGATATATATATAATAGCTAATAATATTTCAAAAACATTTAATATAGAACAAAGCTATTATAAAACTATAAAAAAATTAACTACTAATAAATATGATATAATAAGTATAAAGGTGATAAAAATGATATATTATGATAATGCTGCTACGACTAAAGTAGATAAAGAAGTATTAGATACATTTATAAAAGTTTCTAATGATTATATAGGTAATCCTAATTCTATTCATAAATTAGGTTTTGAAAGTAAAAAACTAATGAATGCTGCTATAAAACAAGTTGCTAATCTTCTTAATGTTAAAGAAGATGAAATAATATTTACAAGTAGTAGTAGTGAATCTAATAATTTAGCAATAAAAGGAGTATTAGCATCTTATCCTAAAAGAAAAAAGATTATCTTAACTACGATTTTAGAACATCCATCTATTACTAATACGTTAAATAATTTAAAAGATATAGAAATTATTAATTTAAAACTAGATAATAATTATCATATAGATATAAATGATTTAAAAGAAAAATTAAAATTAGATCCCATATTAGTTTCTATTCATCATATAAATAGTGAATTAGGAATAATCCAAGATATTGATACTATAGGTAAAATAATTAAAGAAAATAGTAAAGCTATCTTTCATGTTGATGGTACCCAAAGTTTAACTAAAATAGATGTAAATCTAAATAATGTAGATTTATTTTCAGCATCAGCCCATAAATTTAATGGTTTAAAAGGAATAGCTATCTTAATCAAAAAAGAAAAAATAACTCTAACCCCTTTAATACATGGTGGTTCATCACAAAGTATATACCGAGCAGGAACTCCTTCTCCAGCTTTAATAGCCTCTTTTGCTAAAGTTTTAAGATTATCATTACAAACCAAAGATAAAGCTTATTTAAAAGTAAAAGAAATTAATAAATATCTAAAAGAAGAATTAAATAATATTAAAAATATTACTATAAACTCAAAACAAGATTCTTCTCCATACATCATAAATTTTAGTATTAAAGGTATAAAACCTGAAACTATGATCCATAAATTAGAAGAAAAAGAAGTCTATTTATCAACAAAAACAGCCTGTTCATCTAAAGAAGACTATTCAAAGAGTATATATTTATTAACTAATAACTTAGATATAAGTAAAACTTCTCTAAGACTTTCTTTATCAAAAGATAATACCCTAAAAGAAGCGAAAGAATTTATAAAAATATTAAATGAAAGTTTATAATGCTAATTAATAAAGGAGTAAAAACATATGGAAAAAGTAATATTAATTAAATATGGAGAATTAACTACTAAAAAAGGTAATCGTAATTTTTTTGTTAAAACTTTAACAAAAAATATAGAAAATAAATTACAAGATTATAATATTGAAATTGAAAAAGATCTTTCAAGAATGTATATTCATTATAATGAAATAGATGAAAAAGATATTATAAGTAAAATTCATCAAATCTTTGGAATTCATTCTTATCATATCGCTTATGTTACTAATAGTGATATGGAATCTATTAAAAATGAATTAATAAAAACTATAAAACTTGAAGAATTTAAAACTTTTAAAGTAGAAGTAAAAAGAAGTGATAAAACATTTCCTAAAACAAGTATGGAACTATCTCCTATATTTGGTAGTATAGTTTTAAAAAATAAGGACAATATTAAAGTAGATGTTAATAATCCTGATACTATTATTCATATTGAAATAAGAAAAGATCATACTTATATCTATTATAATGCATATCCTGGTTTAGGAGGATATCCTAGTACTATTCAAGGTAAAGGATTATTAATGTTAAGTGGAGGAATAGATTCTCCAGTTGCCGGTTTTCTTGCTATGAAAAGAGGAATAAAAATAGAAGCAGTATATTTTGAAGCGATACCACATACTAGTTTAGAAGCAAGAGAAAAAGTAATAACTTTAGTAAATAAACTAAAAGTATATACTAATGATATTAAACTATATATAGTACCATTTACTAAAATACAAGAAGAAATATATAAAAAAGTTTCTCCTAACTATGTTATTACTATTATGCGCAGAATGATGTATCGTATTATGGAAAATTTATGTAAAAAAAATAATGCTAAAGTAATAATTAATGGAGAATCAATTGGACAAGTTGCATCTCAAACATTAAATAGTATGTATGTTATAAATAATGTAACTAATATACCTGTAATTAGACCAGTAGCATGTTTAGATAAATTAGAAATAATAGATATTGCTAAAAAAATAGATACTTATGAAACAAGTATATTGCCTTATGAAGATTGTTGTACAGTCTTTGTTCCTAAACATCCTATAATTAATCCAACTTTAGAAGAAACAATAAAAGAGGAAGAAAAAATAGATTATGAGAAAATTTTACAAGAAACAATAGATAATACTTTTATTTATAAAGAAAAAAATGATTATGAAAATATTCTTTAGGTAAAAATTGGAAGTAAAAAAAATGTATGAAATTTAAAAAAATTCGCATTCTACTAGTGTAGGAGGTGAAACAAATGAACAACAAAATGAACACAGGTTCAATGAAAATGAGAGTTCCTGGTGCTAAACAAGCTATCGATAAAATGAAATATGAAATAGCTAATGAATTCGGTGTTAATTTAGGACCAGATGCTACTAGCCGTGCTAACGGTTCAGTTGGTGGTGAAATCACTAGACGTTTAGTACAAAACGGATTAAATCAAGTTAGCGGAAGTTATAGTAATAAATAAGTAATATAACTTAGTCGATAGGTCATAAATGACCTATCTTTTTTATATATCTATTTAGATTACATATAAATAAAATTTAGCTTTATCTTTAATGTTATTTTAAGTAAAGAATAAACTTTTTATATAAAAGTACTAGCCTAGTTAAGAAATATTTGTTATACTATAAATAGTAAAAAAAGATAGGGTGTTAGCGAATGGAAAAGAAATTTTTTAATAAGAGGAAAAAATTTACTAAAGAAAAAATAGAAGATTATGATTTTAAAGAAATATCTTTAACCAAAATGGCTAAAAGACAATTATTTGTAACTTTACTATCAATATTAGGAGTAACGATAATATCCTTAGGGAGTGCCTATGCGGTATTTACATCAATCTCAAAATCAGCAGATTATAATGTAATAAAAGTAGGAACATTAAATATAGATTTTGGAGAAGATGGAAATAATACAATAGATTTAAGTAATCAATATCCAGTTAGTGATGAAGAAGGACTAACACTAGCGCCATATACATTTACAATAACAAACACAGGAACGCTAGCAGCAGATTATGAAGTATTTTTACAAGATGATGAAAATATGATAAGTGAAGATAATTGTTCAGATAAACAATTAAACAAAGATTATATAAAATATAAATTAGATACAAAAGAACCAGCCATATTATCAAGTATAGCAGCAAGTAATTATAAATTAGCAGAAGGAACCTTACAACCAAGTGGAAGTGTAACCTATGTTTTATATGTCTGGATAAGAGAAGGAGTAGGAAATGATGTATTAGGAAAACATTATCATGGTAAGATAGTAGTAAATGGAGTAAATAGCAGTGGAGAACCAGCAAATGAAGTAGTATTGGAAAATATAGGAGAAAATGGAAGTACCTATGATGATGGAACAGATACCTTTATAACAGGAACAGATCCAAATAATTATGTATGGTATAGTGGGAAGTTATGGAGAGCAGTATCTATTAATAATGAAGCGAAAACAACAAAATTAGTAACGGAGTGGAATATAAGTGCAATTATCTATTCAAGTGGAAGTACAGCCTTTGAAGGAAGTTATATGGAAGAATGGTTAAATGATACAAGTGTAGATGGCTTCTTAGGTAATTTAAGAGAACCAGAAAAATTTATTGAAACCAATGCAAAATGGGATGCAACAATGGATTCAACTGATTTGGGTAGTATTCAAAAACCAAAAGGGACAACAATAGTAAACAATGCTGTAGGACTACTAAATATGTATGAATATCAATCTAGTAATAATGGCGGAACAGCTGGTTATTTAAATAATGGACTTAATTGGATGACTTTAACACCGTATAATACGTCTGACGTGCGTTACGTCGACTTAGATGGCGGCGCGGACTACTTCACTCCTACTGTCCCAGACGGTGTTCGTCCATCCATAAATCTAAAATCTAGCATTAAAATCGTAGATGGTGATGGAACGATAGATAATCCATACAGATTAAATGGAGATAATGACACTAATCTTTCAGGAACATTTCTTTCAAGTAGATATAGTGGAGAATACATCCGCTTTGGAAATGATGAAAATAATCTATATAGAATAGTAAGCCATGAAACGGATGGGTTAACTAAAATAGTCAGTGCCCAACCATTAAAGAGTTCTGGTGAATTTATAAGAAGTGCATTTGGCAGTAATGTAACATTTTCAAGTGCAAATATAATCGGTAATTTTCTAAATGGCGAATACTTAAATAGTTATGTAGATAGTAAATATAGAGATATGATAGAAGACGAGACAGTATGGTATCTTGGAACAGTAGGAAATAGTGCATCATATAAATTAGCCAAGTATACAGATGCAACTGGCACTACATTAACATCAAGTGTAACGACAGCGAAAGTAGGACTTTTGAGAATGGGAGAATTAATGGCGGGACAATTTTCAGCATATGGAAATAATAAAGAATATTGGTTATTAACACCAAGTGATGCGTCTAACGTGCGTAACGCCGGCAACAATGGCGACGCGAACGACTTCGGTCCGACTTTTGCTTACGGGGTTCGACCATCCATAAATCTAAAATCTAACGTCGAGATAACCTCAGGAACAGGAACTGAATCTGATCCGTTCGTTCTGACTCTAGGAAGTTAGATGTCAGTAATCTAGGTAATGTATTTTCTAGATTACTGACTAATTAAATTTGGCTATAATTAGATTAAATAAATTATAGTAGGGAATTACCATTAGTACGTCTAACGTGCGTAACGTCAACAACAATGGCGACGCGAACAACAACACTCCGACTAATGCTAACGGGGTTCGCCATTTCCTTTTAAACCTAGCATTATAGATAAGTCTATATAGAATAGATAAAAGGAACAGGTAATTTCCTTGTGTTAAAACACTAAAGACTAGATAGATAATAGAATTATAATTACTTATGAAACTATTTATACACTATCTGACCCTATAAAACTAAAGGAAAGATAAATCCAATAGTTTATGTCAAGTATAATAGTAAATTTATGTAAACTGTATAAATTTACAAATATGCTTGATTTTTTTTTTGATATGTTAAGGGAAAGATAGGAGAGTGTTAAATTTATGAATAATAGTTTGGTTTATTTTAAACGTAAAGGAGTAATGATTTACGTAAGTAGAAATGATAGTTACATTATTAGTTATTTATTAGATAAACCTTATAAAGATACATTCTATATTGAAAGAACTTCAATGAATAAGTTAATATCTTTACTTAATAAATGCCATATTAATTATTATTATAATAATGTGTTATCTTTAAAGATAATAAATATTCTAAGTATCTAGAATATGGTAAATTAGTCTTTAGAATAGATAAATTATCTACTAACTTAAAGAATTGTTTATACCTAGATAATATAGAAGAAATTATTTCTAAGATGGAGAAATTCTATGAGTAATTTTTTCCTTGAAAATAAAATTAAAGAAATAAATATAATTACTGATAAAATAATTTTAAATATTAATAATAAATATAAAACTACTAAGAATAGTATTATAGATTCTAATTATAAATTACTTTATTATTTGTATTATACTAATACTTTAGAAAAACCTAAAAGAATCTATATTCAAAGAAAAATGTTAGTAGAAGTTAAATTGTTAGATTATTACTATTATAAGATTTATACTTATAAAGAAATATCTAAAGATAAGTATATATCTATAAGTAAGAAATATATTACTATTACTAAATTAATATATGGATGGATTAAAAGTGAAAGTAGAGTTTAGCGATATAGAAGATGCTTACTTAAAGATAAGAAAATCTATTAGAAATAAGAAAAATTTATATCGCTTTGAAAAGAATTATTATAGTAATTGTAATATCTTAGTAGATAAAATTAATAATGGTAATTATATCTATAGTAATTATCATATCTTTACTATAATAGAGAAAAAGATGCGACTTATTATGAGTAGTACTTTAGAAGATAAAATAGTTAATCATGTTATCTGTAATAAAATTTTACTACCTTTAGATAAATACTTAATAGATAGTAATTGTGCTACTAGAATTGGTAGAGGTACTTCTTATGCTAGAAAATTATTAGATAAGTATCTTGTTAAGATTAAAAATAAATCTAATACTTTCTATATCCTTAAATTTGATTTTAGTAAGTACTTTTATAATATTAATCATAAAGTATTACTTAAAAAGTTAAGTAAATACTTAAATAATGAAGATTTATTATTAATTAAAGATATTTTAAATACTACTAATTATGATTATATTAATAATACTATAGATAAATTAAGAATAAATACTTTCTATAATAAAGATACTGGCTTACCTATAGGTAATTATACTTCTCAGTTTCTTGCAGTGTTTTATCTTAATGACTTAGATCACTATATTAAAGAAAAATTAGGCTGTAAATACTATATTAGATATATGGATGATGGTATTATTATAGATAGTAATAAAGAAAGACTAAAAGATATTTTAAAAATATTAGAAACTATTATTAAAGATGAATATCTATTAGAATTTAATAATAAGACTAAAATATATAAAAGTACAGAAGGGTTTACTTTTCTAGGTATCAATTATAAAGTTAAAAATAATAAGATTTATAGAAAAATAATTAGTAAGACTAGAAAAAGATTAGTTAAGAAGAATATTAAATATTATTTAAAATACGAAAAATTATAATTTGTTCTTTTCTAATTATTATTATATAATAAATAAAAGGAGAGATGATTTATGCTATTATTAGCTGTTAATTCTGGTAGTAGTACTTTAAAATTTAGATTATATGAGATGCCAGAAGAAAAAGTTATTACTAAAGGAAGTTTTGAACGGATTGGCTCTGTTGATAGTGATTATACTATTAGAATTAATAATGAAAAAATATATGTAAAAAAAGAAATTAAAACTCATAAAGACGCTGTTGATATTTTATTAACAGAACTTGTGGAAAAAAATATTGTTAAAAGTCTTGATAATATTAAAGCAGTAGGACATAGAATAGTCCATGGAGGTTCACTATATTCTCATTCTGTTATTATTACTGATAGAGTAATTAATGAACTTGAAAATATAGAAGATTTAGCTCCTTTACATAATCCCGCTGCTATTAGTGGAATTAAAGCTTTTATTGAAGAAATACCTAGTGCTACTATGGTTGCTTGTTTTGATACTGCTTTTCATCAAACTATTAAAGAAAAAGATTTTTTATATCCAGTTCCTTATGAATGGTATGTAAAATATGGTGTTAGAAAATATGGTTTTCATGGTTTGTCACATCAATATATAACTAATAAAATGAAAGGTATAATTGGTTTTGATGGTAATTTAATTATTTGTCATATAGGTAATGGTGCAAGCATTACGGCTGTAAAAGAAGGAATATGTATTGATACTTCTATGGGATTTACTCCTAATGCTGGTATTATGATGGGAACTAGAAGTGGTGATATTGATTATAGTCTTATTGGTTATATTATGAAAAAAACAGGTTTATCATATACTGATATAGATACAATATTAAATAAAAAAAGTGGTCTTGAAGGTATTGCTGGTATGAGTGATTTACGAGATATAGATAGAGCTTATCTTGCTAAAGAAAATAAAGTAATACTTGCTATAGATATGTATACAGAACGTATTGCTGAATATATTGCTAAATACTTCTTAAAGCTTGGTAAAGTAGATGGTATTGTATTTACAGCCGGAGGAGGAGAAAATGATCCTATTATTAGAAAAGAAGTTCTTAATAAATTAAAACCTTTAGGAGTAGAACTTGATGAGAAATTAAATGAAGAAACTATTGTTAGAAAAGATAAAGAAGGACTTATTACTACTAAAGATTCATCTATTGCAAGTTATGTCTTATCAACTGATGAAGAATTAGTAATTGCTAGAGATACTTATAATTTATCTAAGTAATAAAATAACTTGCTAAAAGCAAGTTGTTTTATTTTAAATAATACCTTCTTATCAACTTTCTTGCCTAATACTTTGAAAATATAGTATAATACTAATAGATTTAAAGAAAGAAGGAATAATTATGAAAATAATGTCTGTTAATGCTGGAAGTAGTTCATTAAAATTTAGTCTATTTAATATGGATCAAAAAGAAGTAATTGCTTCTGGTTATTTTGAACGTGTAGGATTAGAAGGTAGTTTTTATACAATTAAATATAATGGAGATAAAATAAAAGAAGAAGTAGAAATGCCAAATCATACAGTAGCAGTTGAAGTAATGTTAGATCGTTTAATAACTTTAGGTATTATTAAATCTTTAGAGGAAATAGATGGAATTGGACATAGAATTGTTCATGGCTATACTTATGATCATTCAGTTATTATTACTGATAAAGTAATAGAAGATATCAAATCATATGCTGATTTCGCTCCTTTACATAATCCCGCTCATATTCTAGGTATAGAAGCTTGTAAAAAATCATTACCTAATGTTCCTATGGTAGCAGTTTTTGATACTGCTTTCCATCAAACTATGCCAAAAGAAAACTATATATATCCAGTTCCTTACAGTTGGTATGAAAATTATGGAGTACGTAAATATGGTGCTCATGGAACTAGTCATAAATATATTTCTAAACGCTTAAGTGAAATTATGAATACTAAAGATTTAAAAGTAATAGTATGTCATTTAGGAAGTGGTTGTTCTTTAAGTGCCATTAAAAATGGTATTTGTCTTGATACTTCTATGGGCTTTACTCCTTTAGCTGGTGTTATGATGGGAACTAGAAGTGGTGATGTAGATCCTTCTATTATTCCTTATGTAATGGAAAAAGAAGGCTTAAATGCTAAAGAAGTAGTTGATATGTTAAATAAAAAATCAGGACTTTTAGGAGTTAGTGAAAAATATAGTGATTACCGTGATATTAGAAAAGCTATGGAAGAAGGCGATGAACAAGCTATTTTAGCTAATAAAATATTTGTTAATACTGTAGTAAAATATATTGCTAATTATTATGTAGAACTTGAAGGAATTGATGCTTTAGTATTTACAGCTGGCTTAGGAGAAAATAGTTCCCCAGCTCGTCATGATATCGTTTCTAAATTAGGTATATTAGGTATAAGTATTGATGAAGAAAAAAATAATATAACAGGAGAAGAAGTAGAGCTTACTGGAAAAGATTCTAAAGTTAAAGTTTATGCTATTCCAACTAATGAAGAATTAATGATTGCTCTTGAAACTTTAAATTTAATTAGATAGGAAATAACTATGTTTAAAAAAATATTTAAAGAAATAAAAAAATATAATACAATTGTTATTGCTAGACATATTGGAGTAGATCCAGATGCTCTAGCAAGTCAATTAGCTTTAAAAGAATCTATTAAATTAACTTTTCCTAAAAAAAATGTTTATGCTGTAGGGAATGGTTCTAGTAAATTTTCTTATATGGGAAAATTAGATAAACAAGAAGACTTTAATAACTTTCTTTTAATAGTTTTAGATACCCCAGATAAAAAAAGAATAGACTATCATAATTATAAAAATGCTACGCAAATTATAAAAATAGATCATCATCCTTTTATTGAAGACTTTAATGGACTTGAATATATAGATGATAAAGCTAGTAGTACTTGTGAAATTTTAATGGAATTAATACTAAAAACAAAATTAAAATGTAATGATAATATTGCTAAACTATTATATTATGGATTAGTATCAGATTCTAATCGTTTTCTTTTTGATAGTTCCACTTCTAAAACTTTTAATTTAGTAAGTATTTATTTAAATAATTATAATATTAAACTATCAAATATATATACAGACCTATATTTAAGACCTTTAAAAGAAGTAAGATTACAAGGTTATATTTCTCTAAATATGAAAGTAACTGATAATGGAGTTGCTTATATTATCTTAACAAATGATATAATAACAAAATTTAAAGCTGATAGTGCCTCAGCTGGAAATATGATTAATAACTTTAATTTTATCGATGAAATTTTAGTGTGGATTATAGTAACAGAAGATTTAAAAAATAATAATATTAGAGTAAATATTAGAAGTAGAGGTCCTGAAATTAATAAAATAGCTGAAAAATATAATGGGGGAGGACATACTCTTGCTAGTGGAGCTAGATTATCATCAATAAAAGAAGCTGAAAACTTAATTAGTGATATAGATTACTTAACAGAAAAATATATAAGGAGATACGAACATGAAAATAAATAGTGCTGAATTAAAAATAATGGCTACAAGACGTAGTCAATATCCTACCAATCACTATAGTGAATTCTTGTTAGTAGGAAGAAGTAATGTAGGTAAAAGTAGTTTTATTAATGCTATTTTAGATCGTAAAAATCTAGCAAGAACATCTTCTCATCCTGGAAAAACGCAAACATTAAACTTTTATGAAGTAAATAAAGAATTTTATATAATAGATGTTCCTGGTTATGGTTATGCTGAAGTAAGTAAAAAAACTAAAGAGAAGTTTGGAAAGATGATTGAAGAATATTTAGAAACAAGAAAAGAATTAAAAAGAGTTTTCATGTTAATAGATTTTCGTCATAAACCAACAGAAGATGATATATTAATGTATAATTTCTTAAAATACTATAATCTTAAAGTAACAATAGTTGCTACTAAAGCTGATAAAATTGGTAGTAGTAAAAAAGAAAAATGTAAAAAACAAATAACTGATACTCTTGATCTTGTAATGGGAGATAATTTAGTAATATTTTCAAGTGTAACTAAAGAAGGAAAAGAAGAAATATTAAAAACTATAGAAGGCTTAATAATCGACACGATTTAAGCCTTTTTACATACCTTATAATAGGTGTTGTTTATGAAATTAATTACTAAATCAAATGATTTTTCATACCTAATTATTCCAACAACTCTCTATAAAGAAACAAAAGAAAAAACTATTTTAGAAATAAAAAAAATACTTATAAATTATAATAAAAGATATCAACTTCTAAATCCTGGTTATTATGAAGTAAATGTTTATTATCATAAATTTATAGGTACTATTTTATCGATAGAAAAAATAGATAGTTTTGAATTTTCTTTAGAAACAGATTTAAAAATAGTTTTAAAAGATAAAATAAAAGTATTTTTAAAACTATTGAATCCTCTTGATTTTCCTAATTATAAAGAAGAAATAGATATAGAAGATTTAACTTATAAAGAGTTTCTTAATTTAATAGAGCATGCTACTTTAAATATAAAAAATGACAATTAAAAAAGAGTAAATACTCTTTTATAGAACAATAGCAATCATATTATTAGAGCCTTTATTAACTACTTTAGAAAGAGTTTGTTGTAGTTTAAATCTAATATTATCTGGCATAGAATTAATCTTAGCTTGGATACCTTCTTGAACTATATTATCTAAACTACGACCAAATATTTCACTTTTCCAAATTTCACTAGGATTATTTTCATAATCTCTCATCAAATAATCAATTAACTCTTTACTTTGAACTTCACTACCAATAATAGGTTCAAAAGTAGAATTAACATCAACTCTAATCATATGCATAAGAACTATTAAACTGCTGTGATTTGTTTTTTATATAATCGGCTTCTATTTCGGTGCCGACTTTTAGGTATATTTTTAATTTAACTTTCTTTTTATCATCCATATGATATACGACAATTTTATCTAATAATTCAAATAATACTTCATCACTAGGATTATTAACTTTATTTTCAATTAACAATTCTAATTTTTTTATTTCTTCTTCCATATTATTAGCTTTTAATTCTTCTTCTTTAATGACATTTAATTCTTTTTCTATTTTACTTAATCTTAAATTACAGTCATCATTTCTTTCTTTAAACTCTTTATCACTAATAATTTCATTTATATTATGACTTAATAATTTATCTTTTTCCTTTTTAATCTTTTCTATTTCGCTCAACTTTTTATTTTTTTCTTTCTCAAAATCTCTTAAACTTATATTTTCTCTATATAAATTAGTTAAATTATAAATAATTGACTTTCTTTGATTTATAAAATCTATTAAATTATGTCTTAATATTTTAACTAATTCTTTTTCATATAAAACTGGTGTTTTACATTTATCATCTTTACTTCTATTATTATGAGGACATATCCATACGACTTCATCATCTTTTGTCTTATAATTATATACTTTTCTATGAAAATGTCTATTATGTTCATTACATACTATTTTACCACTAAATTTATATCTATTTTGATAAACTCTTTTATCAACATCTTTATACTTATCACTTCTTTGATTATATATCTTTTGTGCTAAATCCCATATTTCTTCACTTACAATAGGGGGAACAGTATCATAATCTTTATACATAATCCAATCTTCTTCATCTTTTCTAACAATTGTTTTTAATTTATAGTCAACAATCGTTGTTTTATTTCCACAATAATAACCTTTATATTTTGGGTTTTTAATAATATTTGCTACTGTTGTCATAGCAAGTACATTTCCATTTCTATTTTTAAAACCTTCTTTATATAATTCCCTTGCTACTGCTGCCATTCCATATTTACCACTACAATATAATTCAAATATTCTTTTAACCATTTTTGCTTCTTCTTCATTTATAACTAACTTACCATCTTTTTTATCATAACCCCATATATCATTATTACCTAAAACTCTGCCACTCTTAATAGATCTTTTAAAACCAAATTTAACTCTTTCTGATAATTTCCTAACTTCATCTTGTGCTAATGATGTCATTATTGTTAGTCTTAATTCTGAATCAGCGTCTAATGTATTTATATTATCATTTAAGAAATATACACCAACACCATCTTTTAATAATTCTCTTGTATTTTTAATACTATCTAATGTATCCCTTGCAAACCTTGATACTTCCTTTGTGATAATTAAATCAAATTTACCTTCTTTAGCATCTTTAATCATTTTATTAAAACTATCTCTTTTATTTGTTGATGTCCCACTTATTCCTTCATCAACATAACCTTCAACAAATTCCCAATTTTCTTTTTCTCTTATCATTTCTTCAAAGAAATTAACTTGATTTTCTAATGAATTTAATTGTTCATATTTATCTGTTGAAACCCTTGCATAATAGGCAACTCTTAATTTTAAATCAAATACCGTTTTCCCAGTTTTAAATTCTTCTCTTATTTTATATAAATCCATTTATATCATCACCTTTATACTTTAATTATTTCTGCTATTGGCTTTATTCTTTCTAATAATATCTTTTCAACTTTCTCATATAACTCTTTTGATATATTTCCTTTTTCATATAATTCTTTATTTATTTTTAATTCTAATTCATAAGAACATAATACATTTTTAAATATATTAAAAGGCTTCATATCTTTTATAGTTTCATCAATATATGTGGTATCAATATTTCCAAACTCATCTTCTTCATATTCTTTTACAACTTTGTCATTTTCATCTAATTCATAATAATATGCCATATATATTCCTCCTATTTAAGATTATTCGCAATCATAAATAATATAATAATTATTTATCTACAAAATGCATAAATAAATTATAAATTACTCATAATAATAAATTGCCCCTAAATATTCTCCTATATATATTATACGATTTTTATTTTTCAAAAATTGCCATTTTGAGATTTATTTTTAAAATTTATTTAATTTTTTAGCATTTTTTATCGATTTTTAATCATTTTGGCTATTTTTTATTAAATTATAAAATGTATTATTCTTTAAACCTAATAATTCCATTGCTTCTTTACTTTTTATTTTTTTATCTTTCCATTTACTCATAACTTCATCATAATTACTTGGCTTTTCTATTTTAGGTCTTCCAAATTTAACACCTTTTTTTAAAGCATTTTCTATTCCTTCTTTTTGTCTTAACTTTATAAAACTTCTCTCTTGCTCTGCAACATAACTTAATATTTGCAAAACTAAATCACTTATAAATGTTCCTAATAAATCTTTATTATTTCTCGTATCTAATAAAGGCATATCAATAACGACTATATCTGCTTTTATATTTTTTGTTATATCTTTCCATTCTTCAATAATCATATTATAATTTCTACCTAATCTATCAATACTCTTAATTACTAATAAATCATTTTCTCTTAATATATGCTTTAATATTAAATAATTTTCTCTATTAAAATCTTTTCCACTTTGCTTATCTACATAAATATCTCTTTCATCAATATTAAAATCTTTAAAGGCATTTATTTGTCTTTCTTCATTTTGTTCTTTACTGCTAACCCTTGCATACCCAAAAACTTTATTATTCATATGTAAAACCTACCTTGCTAAATAATTACTAAATTCCCTAAAAATTCTATCAAATATGCTATCTTCAAATGTTCCTACTAATTCGAGCTTAATATTTTTTTCTCTTAATTCGGCTAAAAAATTAGAGCAAGCAATAGTAATAGGGAAATCATTTGCATTATTTTCTTCTATTGCCGTCATTATAGTATCTACATAACCATCGCATACCATTGTTACAATATTTCTTAAAATTTCTTCTTTCATTCATTACACCCCCTTACTATGAAAAAATATTATATTTTCACTTTTTCAAAAAAACAACTCTTTTATTTAAAAATCTCAAAAAACTTTTCAAACATTTAAAAACTCCAATATATACTTTTTCAAATAAAAAAAAGACTTAATTCATATCAAAATTAAATCTTTATAAACCTTTACTTTTTTAAATACTATTTCCATTCATAATCAATAAATAAATAATTTCTAATCTCTTTATATAAAATACTTATATTAGATTCATTGCTCAATAAAATATGATTATATGTATTATATATTCCAGGCATATTAAAATCTTTTTCTCCTTTATTATACCTTTCAAAATATTCTTTAAAAAAATCTTCTAATACTTTTTTAATATTTACAGAAGTATTAAAATTTATATTATGTTTCATTTGAAGTAATATTTTTTGAAATCTCGTAGGCAAAAAAGGATTTTCAATAAAACTATTAAGTTGGTTCATATATTCTATAAATTTTTTGGATATATATATCATTTCAATATCAATATCTCCATTTTTTGCTTTCTTAAAATTTTCTTCCTTGTAGTTATTTATTTCTTTTTCAGATAATTCTTTGGAGAAAGGCTGCAATATTTCAATAAATTCTGAATTTTCTTTTTGAGAAACAATTCTTTGCCCACATCTTCTATTCTTCAACATCTCTTTTATTTCTTTCTGATTTTTTAATACAAAACCATAGTCAATTAAAAATTGTAAAACATTCAACTCTAATAATTCATAGTAATCAACATCTAATTTAATAAAATTTAAAATTTCTTCTAATAATACCGCTTGCTTTTTTATAGTCTCATTTCTTATTGGTTGCAATACTGTTGATTTTGCTCTCTTATATGTTAATACAGCAATTATTGTTGCTATTAAAGTAAAAATTATCCATAACACATCTTTAATCCACACAACATTTGTTAATATAAAATTATATATATTAGACCACATAATATCACCACGACAATATTATACAGTATTTTTACTTTTTTTCACAACTTACCTTTTAAATTTCATATAAATTTTTAATTTCTTCATTAGGCAATATCAATGTAAAATCAATATCATATTTTAATACTAAATAATTTAATAACTCTACAACTTTTTTTGCAATATCATTATGCTTATAACCTTGTACCTCAGTTCCTAAACTAACACTAATAATACTTTTATACATATTCTTTTTTGCTTCAATTATTATTTTATAATAACTAAATAATAAATCATTTATTGCGACATTAACATCTTCATATTCATAATAATTAGGACATAAAATATGCAATATATCTATACCAATATCAAAACCTGGGCTAAATCTAACTTCATTTACTTTCATATTATCTTTATACTGCTTTTTACAATATTCTTCTAATAATTCTTTATTAGCTTTTTCATATATTAAATTACAAATACCACTTCCACAAAACATATTTTTATTTGCACTATTAACTATTAAATCTTTGCTATCTAAATAATCTAAAATATTTCCACAAACAATATTTAATTTTGCCACAATAAACCACCTTAATAATATCAATTACATAAATATAATATATATCTAATTATACCTTCAATTTTTAGCAAATAACAATTCATTTAATCAATTTAATATAATTATATAATAAAATACAAAAAGTCCTTTAAAACTGCTCTAAATTATCAAATATTCTATTCATAAAAATTAAGCTGCTTTTCAATACATATATAATTATTTTTATCTTTCTTATTTCTATCACTTATAATATTTTCATATTTATTTGAACTATCTAAATTTCTTTTAATAACATTAACAAATAAATTCCATTCTTTATCAGTAGGCAACTCATCACTAAAAACAAACATAAAATCAAAATTTTCTCCATGGCTTAATAATCTCGACTTTATACTTTTTTCATTACTATTACCAACCATAAAACCATATTTTAAACCATTATATAATTCTTTATGTGCCTTTGCTTTATTGCTATAAGTAATAACATCATGGGTAGAGTAGGTATTATATTTACTTTCAATTATTACCTTTGGCACTAAATTTTTTCCACGCTTTTCTTTTATTACTAAATCAACTTCATATTTCCTATATTTAATTTTTTCTTCTTCATTTTTATAGTCTTCTATATATACCGAATAAGGCACCTTATCAAAACAACTTATTTCATATTTATTATTATCTAATTCATCTTTTAATTTATCACATATTTTCATAGTCCATTTATCTTCTAATCTATCTCTCATATCTAAAACTCCTTAACTTATATAAATTATATCATAAAATATATAATATTAAGCATACAAATATAACTAATATTGCTATCACTAATTTCTAATAATGAGACAATTATATTAGGAGGCAATATTATGAAAAACAACTTAAAAGAAATTAGAGTTTCAAAGAATTTATTACAAACAAAAGTAGCAATAGACTTAAATACAACCCAAGAAACTATATCTTCTTATGAAACTGGCAGAGTATTCCCAAGTTCCGATATGCTCATTAAACTTGCTGATTATTATAATACATCTATCGATTATTTATTATGCCGAACTAAATATAATATGCCAATAGATGATATTAAACCTAATAACATTAGCGATTACGACTTTATATTATTAAATAAAATAAATAAATTATCTAATATAAATAAAGCAAAAGTAGAAGCATATATAGATGGCTTAAATGACAACTAACTTCTAAATATATACATATTTATCTAAAACACCTTAATATTTCCTTATTTTATAATCAAATATCAAATAATATATATAAAAATATCTGCTAAATTATATACCTATCTTTATACTTATTAACCTTATTATTTTTCCAATTCTTTATACTTTACTATATATAATTTATATATTTATTTTTATACATATTTATTAAATATTATATGATAGCTAAAAACTATCTTTTTTTATGCTATATTTCCTTTAAAACGGGGAATTATCATCTATTATTCTATTGTTACTTATCTGTACTTTATTATCACTTTTAATATTATCATAATTTTCTGCTATCTTATTTCTTCTTACCATTGCCATAAATTCAAGTGCCTTTTTTTCATCTTCTTCTTTACTAATATTATAAAAATATTCAGATATTTCCTTAAATTTACTTTCTATCTTATTATATTTTTCTATAAATTCTTCATCCGTCATAGGACTTTTTCTTTGTTCTTTATTTAATTTTCTTATTTTATTTTTTAATTTTAAATATTCACTACAATACTGCTTTAAACTATATTTTAATGGCTCTCCATTACCATAATTATAATTACAAAATAATCTTTTAGCACTTTGATCTATAAAATAATCAGCCAATTTTATATTACAATTCTTTTTATATACTTTCTTGTTATTACTATTATTTTCACTAATATTATTATCAACATCTATCCAATTTTTATCTATATAATTTTTAATAACATTTCTAAAAGCATAACTAGGACAACTAACTAATAATATATGTAAATGCCAATCCGTCTTATAGTTTCCATTATATAATCTATTAGCAAATAAATCTTCTATTTCTAATTCTTTTCTTTGCCCACCAACTTTGCCATTATTTTTAATTTTTAATGAACTAACACCTTTTTTAACATTACTACTAACTATCAATGCTTGAGCATACCAACCTTTATCTGCATTTTTCTTACACATATATCTAATAAACTCTCTTAATCTCTTTGCATATAAAAATGCTTCTTCGCCACTTTTAAATTTTTTATTAACTTCTATACTCGCTATTCCTAATTTTTTCTTCGCCATAATACATACCTTCTTTTAATACCTTCATATATATTATACGATTTTTATTTTTCAAAACTTGCCATTTTCCCATATTTTCTGCAAATTTCTTAAATTTTTCTCATTTTAGCCATTTTAAAGCATCATTGCCAAATTATAATATAAATTATTAAATAACTTATTAAACCTTTAAAACAGCCAAATAAATATGCTTATATTATCTCTAAACAAAAAAAACAATTCTTATCTCTAAAAATTGCCGTATCTAATAATAATTAAACTAATTTTATATAACTTTCAACTTCATAAATAAATTCAAATGGCTTCCTACTTCTTGCATTAACCCATCTATCAAATATTTCCACTGCATTTTTATAGTTGTTATATGAATAGAAGGGGCTACAGCTTTAAGTTTAACTCCATATCTAGGACCTTGTTTAATAATCTCAGGAGTATCTAATTTCATATCAGCTAATGTAGGAGTAGCTACACCATAACCTGTTTGTTTTACCATCTTTAAAGCATATTTAATTTGATCATATTCCCTTCTTGCTTCTTCATAATCTTGAAATAAAGATAAAAGTCCCGCTTTACTAGTAACATCTATTTTAATAATATCTCTTAATACATCATTATATAAAGAGCTAGGAGCTTCAAGATTAATTGTAACAATACCAGTAGCTGGATCAACACAAGATAGATAAGCTTTTTCTATTATTTCATTACTCCTAAAATGATCGGTAATCTTTTCAATATCTCTTAACTTATCAACTTCCATAACACTTTCTCTAATTGCTTCAATATAACCTTTTTTAATTTCATTATTAGCATTTAAAATAGCAATCCATTCAGGCATATTAACTTTAACTTCTAAAACTGGAAATTCATATAAAGCTTCTCTTAGGATACTAGTCATTTCTCGTTCATTCATCTGATCAACATTAATAGGTAACACAGGAACATTATAAGTATCTTTAATAGATTCAGCTAATCTTTCTGTTTCTGGTAAAGTAGGATGAGTTGTATTTAAAATAATAATAAATGGTTTCCCAATCGCTTTTAATTCTTCAATTACTCTTTGTTCAGCTTCTAAATAATCACTTCTATTAAATTCACCAATAGAACCATCAGTAGTAACAACAATTCCAATCGTAGAATGATCTTTAATAACTTTTTCTGTTCCTACTTCCGCTGCTTCTACAAAAGGTATTTCTTCATCATACCATGGCGTTTTAACCATTCTAGGTCCATTCTCATCACTAGCCCCTTTAGCATTAGGAATAACATATCCAACACAATCAACTAGTCTAATATTACAACTGAAATCATCAATATTAACTTTAGCAGCTTGATTAGGAATAAACTTAGGTTCAGCAGTCATAATAGTTTTACCTTGGGCACTTTGAGGAATCTCATCAAGTGTTCTTTTCTTCTCATACTCATCTTCAATATAAGGTACAACTAAAGTTTCCACCATCCTCTTAATAAAAGTACTCTTACCAGTTCTAACCGCTCCAACAACTCCTAAATAAATATCACCACCACTTCTTAAAGCAATATTTTTAATAATTTCCGTTTTTTCCATAATCATCACCTTTTCTTATATTCTAATTAATAGTATTCTTACAAATTTTAAATATGAAAAAAAGGAGCGAAAAAATGGCTAATTTTATCGATTATTTACAAAAGAAAACCATATCTTTTAATAAAGACCCCTTAAATGAAGTAGATAGTCTTATTCTCTCTTATTTATCTTATTTACATTTTACTCATATATTAGGTAAAGTAAAAATAAAGGATTTAGATTTAAAAAATAATTTACATAGTATAGTTAAAGGTAGTAAGAAAAATATTCCTTTACTAAAAGCTTTAGTAGAAAATCCTCGTTATCAAGATATAGAAATAGTCTTTCCTAAAGAAGATACTAATAAGGAATTAGAAAAACAATTTGCCGCTGTTACCTTTCTTTTACCAACTAATGAGATGTATATATCATTTAGAGGAACAGATTCTACTTTAATAGGTTGGGAAGAAGATTTTAATATGGCTTTTATGTTACCAGTTCCTTCTCAAAAAGAAGCTTTAAATTATACAAAGAAAGTAACTAAATTAATACCTAGAAATTTTTATCTAGGAGGTCATTCTAAAGGAGGTAATCTGGCTGTTTATGCTGGAAGTTACATAGATAGTACACTTACAAAAAGATTAATAAAAGTCTACTCTTATGATGGACCAGGTTTTATAAAAGAATTTTTAACAGGTTCAAATTATCAAAATATAAAAGAAAAGATAGAAAAATTTGTTCCATCTTCTTCAATTATTGGAATGTTACTTTTTGCAAATGAGCATTATACAATAATTAAAAGTAATGAAAAGGGTATACTAGAACATGATCCGTTTTCTTGGTTAGTAGATAATAATCACTTTATAATTTTAAAAAAGTTAAATGATGGTACAGCCTTTACTAATAAAGTTATAAATGATTTTATTAGTAGTTTATCTAAAAAAGAAAGGAAAATCTTTATAGATTCTCTTTTTACTGTTTTAAAATCAACTAATTTAACGACTTTAGATGAATTATCTAAAAATTTTGTTTTAAAGTTACCTAATATTATAAATGCTATATATAATTTAGATAGTGTTAATAAAAAATATCTTTTTAAAACAATTAAAGCCTTAATAATTAGTTATTTAAAAAATTTAAAAGATTTAATATAAAAAAGAGAAAAACTTCTCTTAAAACATTTTATCTACATTATTTGGAACTTCATCTTGCATAATAGTTTTAATAATTTTCTCTTTTTTCTCGGAAGAAACATTTTTACCTGTCATATTTGCAATTTCATCAACTACTTCAGATAATACTTTTTCATCTTTCATATTACCTTTTTGTAGTTTATCTGCTAAAGATAAAATAGTATCTTTATTAACATTAGTCTTTTGTTCAACTTTTTTAAAAAAGCTATCACCAAACATAGAAAACCTCCTACTTCTATAGTATGAGGTTTTAATATTTTTGTTCCAAGTTTAAAAAAGTTAATTATTTTTTTCTTCTTGTTTTTTTAACTTTTTTAAATACTTAGCCTTTCTTTTACCAAATTCAACCGATTTTCTATTAAATTCTTCAAGACTAATAAGCTTTTTTTCATATCTATCATTTAAAATTTCTACCGCTCTATCAATTCCTTCAATTTCTGTTTTAGGATCACTTCTTTTAAATAACATTTTATTCCCCATTTCTGTTTTTAAACTGAAGGACAATAGGAGTACCTTCTAGTTCAAAATTCTCTCTTAATTTATTTTCTAAATATCTTTCATATGAAAAATGTACTAATCCTTTATTATTAACTCTAAAAGTAAATTTAGGAGGCTTAATACCTGTTTGACTGACAAAAAATATTTTAAGCCTTTTACCTTTATAACTAGGAGCGGGATTAAGACTATAGGCATCTTCTATTACTTCGTTTAAAACACTAGTTTTAATTTCTCGATTAATATTTTCTTTAACTTTTAATACTTCTGGCATTAAAGTATGAATACGTTTTTTAGTTAAAGCTGATAAGAACACAACAGGAGCATAGCTTGCAAATTGAAACTCACTTCTAACTAATTTTTTAAATTCAGAAATATTAGCATTTTCTACTTTATCCCATTTATTAACCACTATAATTAATCCTTTACCTCGCTCTATTGCATAACCAGCGATATGTTTATCATGTTCTTTAATACCATCAAAAGCATCAATTACTAAAAGGCAAATATCACTATTATCAATAGCATTCATTGATCTAAATAAACTATATTTTTCAACACTTTCATAAATTTTTCCTTTTTTTCTTAAACCAGCAGTATCAATTAAGATAAATTCTTCATCATGATATTTAAAGATAGAATCAATAGAATCCCTTGTAGTACCTGCAATATCACTTACTAATACTCTATCTTCATTTAAAATAGCATTAGTTAAAGAACTTTTTCCTACATTAGGTCTACCAATAATTGCAATTTTTAATCTAGGATCTATATTAGTTTCCTCTCTTGTTTTAAAATTAGGTGTAACTTCATCCATTAATTCAATATATCCTGTATTATGAATTGCACTTATAGGAATATAAGTATCAAAACCTAATTCATAAAAATCATAAATATTTTTATAACTTTCTCGGTTATCAATTTTATTAATAGCGACAACTATTTTTTTCTTACTCTTTCTTAAAATATCTCTAACTACTAAATCATTACTAGTAATTCCTTCTTTAGCATCAAGAACAAAAATAACAACATCCGCTTCATTAATAGCAATTTCAGCTTGCATTTTTATTTCTTCATTAAATTTGGCATTTTCTAAATCAATACCTCCTGTATCAATTAAATAAAAAGGTTTGTTTAAATAACTTACTTCTTTATAAAGCCTATCCCTTGTAACTCCTGGAACATCTTCAATAATGGCAATTCTACTTCCAGCAATTTTATTAAACAAAGTACTTTTTCCCACATTAGGTCTACCAACAATCGCTACAACTGGTAATTTCATCTAGTATCACCTCCACTTTTCCCATATTGTATCATAACTTTACAGAAAATAAAATATTTACTATAATTATTAGAAGTGGGGTGGATAACATGTTAAAAAAAATGAAAGACTTTAAAAAAAGATTAGTATCTTATTATAAAGAAGAAGAAAATAAAAAAGTTGCTATATTTTATATAGTTTTAAGATTATTAGTAATACTATGTTTAATAAGAGAAATAATTTTAGGTAATTATCATAATGTTTTTCTTTGTTTATTAACATTAGTATTATTTATAATTCCTTTTTTTGTTGAAGATAAATTTAAAGTGACTATACCCAATGTTTTAGAAATAATAATTCTCTTATTTATCTTTTCAGCTGAAATATTAGGAGAAATACAAAACTTTTATAATCTTATTCCAAATTGGGATATGATTCTTCATACTTTAAATGGCTTTTTAGCAGCAGCTATAGGTTTTTCTTTAATAGATATTTTAAATACAACCGATAAATTTCATATTAAAATGAGTCCAATTTTTGTTGCTTTAGTATCATTTTGTTTTTCAATGACGGTTGGTATTGTTTGGGAATTTTTTGAATTTACAGCCGATAATCTTTTAAATACTGATATGCAAAAAGATAGTATTATAACAAAAATATCTTCAGTTAACTTAGAAAATAAAGATGATTTTGTTCCTAAAGTTATTAAAGATATTTCTAAAACAACAATTCATTATGAAAATAATAAAATAATTACTATTTCTGATGGTTATTTAGATATTGGTCTTATTGATACAATGGAAGATTTACTTGTTAATTTATTAGGAGCGAGCTTTTTTTCTATCTTAGGTTACTTTTATATTTTAAAAAGAGATAAGTATAAGGGAATAGAACACTTTATCCCCAAAAGAAAATAATTAGCATAAAGCTAATCATTTTCTTTTTTGTAAACATTGCGTTTAAAATCAATGATATCAGTCATTTCACAGTCAAGAAACTCACAAAGTCTTGCTAAAACAATTGTATCTATTCTTAGCAAATTACCAGTTAAATATCTTGTAATAACTTTATAGTCAGTTCCGGTTTCTTGACATAACTTATTTTTACTAAGTTTTTTTTCTTCAAGAATATTACCTAGTTTGAAGTAAAAAGCACTATCACCAACTCTAAATTCAATACCATCTTTCTTCATTTTTATCGCCCTCAACTTAATTTTATCAACATATTTGGTTATGTGACTACTGGTTATATAACTCATTAAATTATATAACTAATAATAGTTTTAACAGAACTAATTAACTTATTCCTAAAACAATCTTACAAATTAGTAAGATTATTTTTCTTGTCAAAAAGAGGAGATGTTAGTATCATTAATATGAAGGTGATAATATGCAAGTAACAATTTTAGGAACTGGTGCCTTTGGTTTAGCTTTAGGTAACTTATTACATGATAAAAGTAAGGCCGATATTATTTTTTGGACTGCTTTTGAAGATGAATATTTAGAAATAACAACTAATAATACATATGATAAAGTATTAACAGATATAAAACTTGCAAATGATTTAAAAGTTACAATGGATTTAAAAAAAGCCTTAAAAGATTCTAATTTAATAATAATTGCTATTCCTTGTAATTATGTAAGAGAAGTTTTAATTAAAATTGAAGCTTATTTAACTGATGATAGTAAAGTAGTTTTAGTATCAAAAGGTTTAGAAAAACAAACAGATCTTTTAATGACAGAAATATATAAAGAACTTAATTTAAAGGGGAGTGTTTCCTATTTAGCAGGACCAACTTTTGCTAAAGAACTTATTATTAATAGTAAATCTGGTTTAACTCTTGCTACTAAAGATAAACAAACAGAAAATATAATGCTTGATTTATTTAAAGATACTAATGTTGAACTTGAAGTTATAAATGATTATATTGGGTTAGAATTATATGGAATTATTAAAAACATTCTAGCTATATTTATGGGAAGTATAAATAGTAAATATCAAAAAGACTCAACTAATGCTTATTACTTGACTAAAATATATAAATTTGCAAATGATTTGGTTGTTGAATTAGGGGGAGATAAAAAAACCGCTACTTGTTATGGAGCGTTAGGTGATATATTGTTAACTTGTAATAGTAAAAATAGTCGTAATTATACTTATGGTACTTTACTATATACTAATAAAGAAGAAGCGAAAAGTTATTTAAATCATGTTACAGTTGAAGGAAATATTGCTATAACATCTTTGAAAAAAAGACTTAGTCAAAATACAAAAACTTTATTATTTATTGAAAAATTAGAACAATACTTTAATGGAAAAGCAACTTTAGATGAAGTAATTTCACTATTTTAAGGAGTTTTATGGAAATATATTTAGAATCGATTAAAACCGCTTTTTTAATTTTTCCATTTTTAGCCTTTTTGGTAACTATTCCCTATTTACTTTTTGAATATCATAAATATGGATCAGTTCCCTTAATTAGAAGCAGTATTGTTTATACTTTTATCCTTTATTTACTAACCGCTTATTTTCTTGTTATTTTACCATTACCAAGTAAAGAAGAAGTTTTAGCGATGCCATCTAAAGTACCCCAGTTAATCCCTTTTAGTTTTATAAATGACTTTATAACTAGTTTAAAAGAAAATCAAGGCTTATCATTTTTTACTAGTCCTATAGTATACACAACCCTTTTTAATATTGCTATTACTATGCCATTTGGTATTTACCTTCGTTATTATTTTAAGAAAAAATGGTATCAAGTTATAATAGATACATTTCTTTTAAGTCTCTTTTTTGAAATAACACAGTTAACAGGATTATATGGTATCTATGATAAAGCTTATCGCCTTTTTGATGTTGATGATCTAATAATAAATACCTTAGGTGGAGTTTTAGGTTATATTATAACACCAATTGTAACTATATTTTTACCAAATAGAGATAAAATAGATGAATTATCTTATAAAAATGGTAAGAATGTATCCATTTATCGGCGCTGTCTAGCTTTTATAATAGATATATTTGTTTTCGCTACTTTATTATTTATAATTATAACTATAACTAGTTTCAATAATACTTTTATAATATTTATAATAACAATATTTATCTATTATATAATCATACCTACTATAACTAAGAAAACAGTGGGTAAATATATTGTTAAAATCAAATTAACTAGTTCTAATAAATATGAAACTATTTCTATTTTTCTAAGACAAATACTACTTTATTATATTTTTATATTTGGACCAATAATTGTAATTCACTTAAATTTGCTTACTAATATTTTAGGAGTATTCTACTTAATCATTATAATAACTTTTTATCTAAAAGCTTTTTTAAGATTTATAGGGTTAAAAAAAGAATTTTTCTATGAAAAAATTACTAAAACAAAAAACATTAGTACTATTACCTATAAAAATGAATCTAGTCAATCAGATAAAAATATGATAAACTACAATAAAGAAGAAGTGGAGGAGACAAATGAAAATAGAGATTAAAAAAGTAATGTGGCCATCTTTTATAAGTTCATTTTTCTTACTTATATTAGGGTTATTCTTATTTTTTAAATCAGGAGCGACTTTACTAGCAATTTCTTATTTAATAGGTGCTGTATTAATAGCTCTTGGAATAATTGCAATTATAAGATTTATTAAAAATAATACTAAAGATGTATTTAATCAAATAAATATTGTCTATGGAATTATTAGTATTATTGCTGGTTTTTTTCTAATTACAGTTCCAGAAGCGATTGGTAGTGCTATTCCTATAGTAATAGGTATTATTGTAATAATTAGTAGTTCGCTAAAAGTTCAACAAGCTTTAGTTTTAAAAAATTTAGGTAATAGATATTTCTTACCATCATTAATAACGGCTATATTGTGTTTAGTATGTGGTATTA
The DNA here is from genome assembly GCA_946494015.1 of uncultured Mycoplasmatota bacterium. Classification (GTDB taxonomy): domain Bacteria; phylum Bacillota_I; class Bacilli_A; order RF39; family UBA660; genus Onthousia. The sequence continues at coordinate 70,496 of CAMMBL010000001.1, forward strand.
TTCTTTTATTTAATCCTTTTACTAGTGCTGTTGTTGTTACTAAGATTATAGGCTTATTTATAACTATTTATGCTATATTAGATATTGTTAATACTGTAATTTTAAAAAAGGGTAGTGCAACTATAGATATAAATATAAGTACAAAAAAAGAAAATAGAAAAGATAAAAAAGCAAAAGAGGCTAAAATAATTAAAGAAGTAACTAAAAAAGAGGAATGATAATATGCTATTATTTAATTTAAAAGATTTCTTAGAAGATCTCACTAAAGAAATAAATAATGTTTTAGAAAAATATACCCAAGAACCAGCTTTTTGGGTTATACTAGCCATATTATTATTTTTAATATGCTGTTGGGCTATTAAATATTTTAACCGGAAGTAAGTTTTTATTACTTACTTCTTTTAACTTGAATTAGGAAGTGATAAAATGGAAAAACTAAAAATAGGAAAAAAATATCAGATTCATAGTTATAAACATAATGGACAAATATATAAGGCTTGGGATGAAGCAATTCTTTTAAATTATAATTTTAAAGATGGAATTTTGATATTTGGTAATAATTGTACCAATGTAACAGAAAAAGATGGACATAAATGGCAAACAAAAGAACCCGCTATATTATTCTTCTTTTTAAATAAATGGTACAATATAATTGGTCAATATAAACAAAAAGGAATATGCTATTATTGTAATATGGCAAGTCCTATTATTATAGAAGATGGAACTATCAAATATATAGATTACGATCTTGATGTTAAAGTTTTTCCAAATGGGAGCTTTAAAGTTGTAGATAAAAATGAATATAATTATCATAAAAAGAAATTTAAATATCCTAAAGAAATAGATATAATTCTAAAAAAAGAGTTAAATGAATTAATAAATGAAATTAGAAAAAAAGAAAATTATTTTGATAATAAAAAGATTCAAGAATGGGTAGAAATTTATTTTAGTAAAAATAAATAAAAAAATTAAAAAAAGTGTTGACACTAATAAACGGTTCTGTTATATTAGAAAACGTCACATGAAATTTCGTACAAATACTTAAAAAAATAAATAAAAAAAGTATTGACAAATAAGTATGAAATTGGTATAGTGAAAGAGTGTTGACTTGAGTTGTCAAAAAGAATATATCAAGCAAAAAAAGTCGATAAAAAAAATAAAAAAAGTGTTGACAAAAATAAAATGATTTGATATATTAATAACGCAGCTTGAGAAAAAGCAAATGTTCTTTGAAAACTAAGCAAAACGTCAATTTTGAGTTGTCGGGATTAAATTTAAAAAACTTTAAAATAACATTTTTTATTGAGAGTTTGATCCTGGCTCAGGATGAACGCTGGCGGCATGCCTA
>CAMMBL010000002.1 GCA_946494015.1 uncultured Mycoplasmatota bacterium
GATTATATGTTGTAATGTTTGAAAAAATATTTCCCGGGAAATAAATTATTACCTAGAATTGGAAAAATATAAGAAATATTGACAAACTATATTATTTGGAAATATATATATTTAATATCTAATGATTATATGTTGTAATGTTTGAAAAAATATTTCCCGGGAAATAAATTATTACCTAGAATTGGAAAAATATAAGAAATATTGACAAACTATATTATTTGGAAATATATATATTTAATATCTAATGATTGTATTTTGTAATGTTTGAAAAAATATTTCCCGGGAAACAAATTATTACCTAGAATTAAAAAAATATAATATATTGACATTTTTTTAATAAGAGGAAGATCACCAGTAAGTTAGAAGAAAAGATTTTAATGTTATCGATAATTATATTTTAATTTTTTTATGTTTCACGTGAAACATAAAAAAATAATTGTAATGTTAAATAGTTATATATATAATATATTAAACTAATAGAAAAAAGTTTCACGTGAAACATTATTTGCTTGTGTAAAAAAATAAATTTATATATTTAGTCACTAAAAAAAGAAACTTTTATTTTATATAAAATATGTATTATTATATTATTTTTTTTAAAAAAATAAATGATAATATTTACAAAAAAATTAAAATAAATATAAGATAATTGCTTGAAAAAAGAAGGAACAAATAATGATTTTTATAGAATATTATTATTTTAACTATAAAAAAATATTTTGTTAGCTTTATTTATATGCAAGTAATGATAGACTAAAAATATATATTTTAATAAATTACTTTTATTAGAAATATAATATACTAAAATTAATAATAAATACATCTTCCATTTTTTGGAAAAATATAGAACAAGTTGACTGCAGCCTTATTTACTTAAATAGGCGTACGATTGAAAATATTTCCCGGGAAATATTTTTACAAAAAAATGTGCAGTAAATAATTATGATAAAGAGATAGTTTAAAAAACTTGTATTAAATGTTTTTTTTATATATAATTCTATTGTGCAATAAATTAATTTGGAACCAGGTCAGAATGGAAACATAGCAGCCTTAACAAATTTAATTTATGTGCACTTTTTTTATGGAAGTAGGTTTTTAATATGAATGAAAATTTTATGAAAACAGCTTTTCGCATGGCAAATAAAGCTTTTAATAAAAATGAAGTACCTGTAGGTGCTGTAATTGTTAGGAACAATAAAATTATTGCTATGGCTTATAATAAGAAGGAAAAGAAAAAGTGTGCTGTTGAACATGCTGAAATTATAGCTATAAGAAAGGCTTGTAAAAAAATTAAAAACTGGAGATTATCAGACTGTGAAATGTATGTGACATTGGAACCGTGTCCGATGTGTGCCAGTGCTATTAAACAAAGTAGAATCAAAAAAATATATTATGTATTTGACAATAATAATCCTTTAACGAGTGATATTAGTAATAAAATTTTAAATTATAACGATGCAAATAAATCTGTGGAAAAAATTAAATTACAGGTTAACTTTGACAATGATAATAGTTTAAGTGAATTTTTTTCTAGAAAAAGAAATTGAACAAATGTTTTATATTTATATGCTGTTAACTGTGCTATACTATTTATATAAGTGAGGTGATATGTATGTATCAGGCTTTATATCGTAAATATAGGCCTTTAAATTTTAATGATGTAGTTGGGCAAGAACATATTGTTAATACTTTAAAAAATGCTATTTCTTATAATTATATTAGTCATGCTTATCTTTTTTCGGGACCAAGAGGAACAGGAAAAACAACCATTGCTAAAATATTTGCTAGAGCTGTTAATTGCTTGGAACCTGTTGATGGTTTAGCCTGTGGAAAGTGCAAAAATTGTATATATTCGTTTTCAAAAGAATGCATGGATATTATTGAAATTGATGCTGCTTCTAATAATGGCGTTGATGAGATTAGAGAATTGCGAAGTAATGTTAATATTTTACCAAGTGAATTAAAATATAAAGTGTATATAATTGATGAAGTTCATATGTTATCAATTGGAGCTTTTAATGCTTTATTAAAGACTATTGAGGGGCCACCTAGTCATGTTATTTTTATTTTAGCTACTACAGATCCTCAAAAAGTTCCTTCTACTATTATTTCAAGATGTCAATGTTATAATTTTAAAAAAATTGATAATTCCAATATAGTTAAAAGATTAAAATTGATTGTTGATGACGAAAATATTGCAATAGACGAAAAAGTTTTAGAAAAAATTGCTGAATCTTCTGATGGCGGCCTTAGGGATGCAATTGGGCTTTTGGATAAGATTAGAGCTTATTGTGTAGATGAGATTAAAGTGGAGGATTTTTATAGGATTAATGGGCAAATTGATGATGAAGAACTTGAAATGTTTGAAAATTTAATTTTTGCTGCGAAATCTAAAGAGGTATTGATGAAGTTGGAGCAGTATTATCAAGATGGTAAAAATCTAGTTCAAATTATTAAACAATTAATGCTTAAAATAAAAGATGATTTGTTTGATTATTATATAAATAACAAAAAATTGGCTGTTGCTGAATATGATATGGTTAATTTTTTGAATACTTTAAATGATAATATGGTTAATTTAAAAAAATCAGACGATATACGTTTATCTCTTGAGATAATGCTATTACATTATATGGATGTTAACAATAAAAATAAAAGAAATTTAAATACTTCTTATAATGAGGAAACTAAAAAAGAAACTAAAGAATTTAGAAAAAAAGAAATAAATTTAGGTAATTATGATAAAGAAACAGATGAAGATAAGAATAGTTTGATTATTAAAAATAAAACTAAGATTGCTAATTTCTATGAAATTATGAACATAAGAAGTAAAAATACAATGCTAGAAGCTTCAAAAAGTGAATTAACTAAAGAACTAGAAAATTTTAAAAAGATTAATGATTTTGTTTTTGATCAAACAACTGGATATTTAGCTTGTGAACTTTTGGATGGGCAAGTTAGAGCTTCAAGTTCACAAACTTTAATAATTAGTTATGAATATGAAGGTATGATTGATAAAATAATTGATCATTTTGATGAGTTAATTAATTTTTATAATAATAAATTCGATACTTCTAAAAATATTGCAATAATAACTAATCAAAAATGGAATGATTTAAAAAATGAATATATAAAATTAAAAAAGAATGGTAATAGTTTTACATATGAAGAAGAACCTAAACCAATCTTGAATGTTTTAGAGAAAAATGTTAAAATTGAAAATGAAAATTCAACTAATAGTTTTATAGATGAAGCAGTGAACTTATTTGGAAATATAGTTGAAATAAGATAAAGGAGATTTGATTATGAATATACAAGCAATGATGAAACAAGCTCAAAAATTACAAAATGATATGATGAAAGTTAAAGAAGAAATTGATAAAATGGAATTTTCTGGTACTAATGGTTTAGTAACTGTAAAACTTAATGGAAAAAAAGAAGTTATGGAAGTTAAAATTGAAAAAGATTCTGAGTTTTCTTGTGATGATTTAGAAATGTTACAAGATATGATTGTAATTGCTATTAATGATGCAATGAAACAAGTAGATAAAGTGACAGAAGAAAAGATGGGACGTTTTAGTTCTATACCTGGGTTATTTTGATGTATCCTGATAGTTTAAAAAATTTGATTGAAAGTTTTCAGAGTTTTCCTGGTATAGGAGAAAAAACTGCTGAAAGAATGGCTTTTTCAATTATAGGTTTTGACGATGAAAAAGTTGAATTATTGCAAGAAAATTTAGAAAATGTTAAAAAATCTATTCATCCTTGTAAAATATGTAATACACTTACAGATGAAGATATTTGTTCAATTTGTAATTCTGATTTAAGAGATAAAAGCACAATCCTTATAGTAGAAGATTCTAAATTGGTGTTTTTATTTGAAAAAATGGGTACTTATAAAGGACTCTATCATGTAATAGAAGGGTTAATCTCTCCACTTGATGATATTAATCCTGAAGATATTGGTCTTGATAAATTATTAGATAGAGTAAAAAAGAACCAAATAAAAGAAGTTATTTTAGCATTAAAACCAAGTGTGGAAGGTGAAATAACTTCTCTTTATATAAAAAAAGTATTAGAAGGAATTGATATAGTTGTTACAAGATTGGCAAGTGGAGTGCCAATTGGAGCTGATATGGAATATATGGATTCTTTAACTTTAGAAAGAGCTTTGGAAGATAGAAAAGTAATATCATAATTATATGAATAAATGCATAATATTCAATAGGTGAATATTTGTGAAAAAAATATGGCAATGTTTAAAAAAAATAATTATTAGTGCTTTTATTCTATATGGCTATAATTTAATTGCAGCAAGATTTAATTTAGTTATACCTATAAATGTTATTACAATAGGTGCTGTTAGTTTTTTAGGTTTTCCTATGCTTTTTGTTTTAGTTTTACTTAAAGTATTAATGTTTTAGGAAGGAATAAAAAAGTAGTAATGAAATTAGAAGTTAAAATTAGACAACCAAAATTTTATGATCATATAATGAAAGTTCTTGATGAGGACTTTTTATCTCATGCATATTTAATTGAAACTAATAATAATAAAATGGATATTGTAAGTGATTATATTCATTTTTTTGTAAAAAAAATATATGAATATTCTTATAAAAAAGATAATGTTACAATAGATAAGGATAAACTATTTCATCTTTTGGATAATAAAGAATTTCCTGATTATATAGAGATAATTCCTAGTGCTAATCAAATAAAAAAAGAACAAATATTAGATATTATTAAAGAATTTTTTAATAAATCTTTGTATGGTACACCAAAAATTTATACAATTTATGATTGTGATTTAATGAATAATAGTGCTGCTAATACAATATTAAAATTTTTAGAAGAACCAAGTGATGATGTAATAGCAATTTTTGTTACTAGTAATCAATATAAAGTTATCGACACTATTAGATCAAGATGTCAAATAATTAGTTTGCAACATGAAGAAAGTGATATGGGTGAAATTTCAGAATCCTTAAAAAAATTTTTAGAAGGTATCTTAAAAAGACAAGAACATGATTTATTATTAGATTTTAATTATTATTTATCTAATTTATTTCAAAATAAAAAGATGGCAGTAGAAACAGTTAAAACATCTCTTGATTATTATAGAGGACTGTTAAATAGAATGGAAGATAAAGAAAAGTGTAAATTATCTTTAATTGAGTTAATTACTATAATTTCTATTTTAGATGAAGCTTTGAATAGACTTAAATACAATGTTAATATAAAATTGTGGTTAGATAATTTGTTACTTTCATTAATGGAGGTGTTAAATTAGATGAAATTATTAAAAATTAATTATATTAATGAATTTTTTAGTGATTATGATTATTTAGAATATATTGATAATTTTGAAGAAAAACTTGGAAAAAGTATTATTGTTGATAATAATTCGTTATTAAAATTAGCAGTTATTGTAGATATTGTAGAAAAAGGTGATCAAAAAATTGTTAGTAAATTTGTTAGAGTTGCTACAAAAAAAGATAAAGATAAAAATATTAGAAATGTTTCAGATAGTTCAGAGTCTTTAGTTTTTGCTCAAAATATGGCAAATGAATTTAATTTAGATATGCATTTCGTTTCAGCATATTATACTTTTGATCGAAAACAATTATTTCTTTCTTATGTTTCTGATAATAGAGTTGATTTTAGAGAATTAGCTAAAGCTTTAGCTCAACGTTATAAAACAAGGATAGAACTTAGACAAATAGGAGTTAGGGATAGAGCTAAAAAAATAGGTGGGTTAGGACCTTGTGGACTTTTTTTATGTTGCAGTAGTTTTTTAACTGAGTTTGCAAGTGTATCAATCAATATGGCAAAAAATCAATTTTTAACATTGAATCCTACAAAAATAAATGGGCTTTGTGGTCGCCTTTTATGTTGTTTGAATTATGAAGATGAAGTTTATACAGAATTAAAAAAAGGTTTGCCTAATATTGGTAGTTTAGTAGACACAAAAGAAGGCTTAGGTAAAGTTACAGAAGTAGATGTTTTTAAAAGAACATATAAAGCTGAATTTAAAGATAAAGGAGTATTTGAATTTGGTGTTAATGAATAAAAAAATGGAGTTTTTACATGATGATAAGAACTTAGTATTTTATTATGATAATGATTATTTTAAAATTACTACTGATAATCTTTTTCTTGCCAACTTTGTTAAAATAAAAAGTAAAGATAAACTATTAGTTGAATTTGGTAGTGGACTTATGGCTATACCATTACTTCTTTCTACTAGAACTAATATAAAAATGATAGGGATAGAGAAAGATAATGGAGCTTCTAAACTTTCAGAAAATACAATAAAAGAAAATAACTTAGAAGATAGAATTAAAGTTATAAATGATGATATTAAAAATTTAAATAAATATTTTGCTATTAACTCTATTGATATTATAGTTTGTAATCCTCCTTATTTTCTTTTAGAAAATGAGGCTGTTGTCAGTAATAAACATTACTTAAAAATGTCTAGACATGAAGGTGATATGACTATTGATTTAATCGCTAATCTTTCTAAAATTTATTTAAAAGATGGGGGAAGTCTTTTTTTGATACAACGTGTCGATAGATTATTTGAAATTAGAGATACATTAATAAAAAATAATTTAGCTATTAAAGAAATACAATTTATTTACCATGATTTAGAAGCAAGAGGAAAGTTAGTATTAGTTGAGGCTAAGAAAAACGGTAAAGAACATGGATTAAAGGTATTAAACCCTATTATTTTAGAGAAGAAGGAAAGTGATATTAATGGATAAACCTAGTTTGTATTTAATACCAACTCCAATAGGTAATTTAGATGATATTACTATTAGGAGTTTAAAAACGTTGGAACTTGTTGATGTTATTTTATGCGAGGATACTAGAGAAACTTCTAAGTTATTAAGTAAATATAATATAAAAAATAGGTTAGTAAGTTGTCATGAATTTAATGAAGATAAAATGAAAGATAGAGTTTTGGGTTATTTGAATAGCAATTTAAATGTTGCATTAGTAACTGATCAAGGAACACCTTTAATAAGTGATCCTGGTTATAGAATTGTTGACTATATTGCTTCTTATAATTATAATATAGTGAGTTTGCCTGGAGCGACGGCTTTTGTTCCGGCATTAACTGTATCAGCTTTAGCTCCTCAGCCCTTTACTTTTTATGGTTTTCTTAATGCAAAGAAAAATAAACGAATTAAAGAATTAGAAACTTTAAGAAATCATCCTTATACATTAATATTTTATGAGGCTCCTCACAGATTAATAGATACTCTAAATAGTATTAAAGAAGTGTTTGGGGATAGAAATATTTGTGTAGTTAGAGAAATATCTAAAAAGTATGAACAGGCAATAAGAGGTAAAATAAGTGAAGTTTTGGCAGGTGATTTTCCTATTAAGGGAGAGTTTGTTATTGTAGTAGAAGGCGCTAAGTTAGAATTTGACTTTAATAGTATGAGTATTATAGAACATGTTAATTATTATATAGAAGATGGTAATACTAAGAATGAAGCTATTAAATTAGTGGCAAAAGAAAGAGGTATTCCTAAGTCTATTGTTTATAAGGAATATCTTGATAATAATAAATAAATTATTTCCCGGGAAATAAAGTTGAAGGTTCATATAGAAAATTTTAATATGGAAACAGAATTAATCTACCTGTTGTAAGGGTTATATTAAATAAATAAAAATAAAAAAAGCTGTTTGTTATTATAAAGATAAAAATAAGAATAATTTATTAGAAAGTAATCAATTATCAAAAATTAATATTATTTATATGAACAGCAAAGTAAAAAAGTTTTAATAAGGGAAAATAGAAAGTATAATCAAATGATTAAAAGACTAGGAAGGTGATAAGGATGAAACTAATTGTTGGACTAGGTAATATTGGAAAAGAATATGAAAATACAAGACATAATATGGGATTTATGTTAGTAGATAGGTATTTAGAGTATAAAAATATTCCTTTAAAATTTAAAGAAAAGTTTAATGCTATGTATGTAGAGACTACTATTAATAATGAGAAAGTTATCTTTATTAAACCTACTACTTATATGAATAATTCTGGTCTTGCAGTTAGAGCGTTTCTAGACTTTTATAAATTAAATGTTCAAGATATCTTAGTTATTAGTGATGATCTTGATTTAGATTTAGGTAAGTTTAGATTAAGAAGAAATGGTAGTAGTGGGGGACATAATGGGTTAAAGAGTATCATTTCCCATCTTGGAACTGATGACTTTAAAAGACTTAGAATAGGTATTTCTAATGATAAAGATGATGTTATTAATTATGTCTTATCTAAATTTAGTAAGAGAGAACTTAATGAGATAGATACAATGTTTGATACCTTAGTTAATGTTTTAGATGATTATTTTGTAATGGACTTTACCTCTTTGATGAGTAAATATAATAGAAAGGGGTAGTTATGAAAGTATTTGAAAATTTCTTTGAGAAAATTTATGATAAAGATATCGCTCTTATAGGGATGACTGAGGAGCTTTTTGCTGTTTATGTAAATAAACTTTTTGATAATAAGAAAAACATTTTGATAGTTACTTCTAATCTAGTAGAGTCTAATAGTTTATATAGAAGTATTAGTAATTATACAGATAATGTTTATTTGTTTCCAATGGATGACTTTTTAACTAGTGAAGCGATGGCAATTAGTCCTGATTTAATGGTTACTAGACTTGAAACAATGGAAGCGATTAGTAATGATAGTCCTTCTATAGTTATTACTAATTTAATGGGTTATTTAAGATATTTACCTCCAAAGAGTGAATATTTAAAAAGTCTTCTATCTTTAAAGGTAAATGATGAGATTAGTCCTAAAGAGTTAGTAGAAAGACTTACTAACATAGGTTATCTTAGAACTACTTTAGTTACAAAGACTGGGGAAATTGGGGTTAGAGGTTTTGTTATAGATATTTTTCCATTAGGTGAGTCTAATCCTGTTAGATTAGAGTTTTTTGGTGATACAATAGATTCTATTAGATATTTTGATGGTAAAAGTCAAAAGTCTTTAAATGAAATTAAAAGTATAAAAATATATCCTTATACAGAAATATTTTCTAATGATACTTTTATTCCAGAAGAAAAAAGAAATACTAAGTATTTAAGTGAATATTCTGATGTAACTAATATTGGTGGTTATTTAGATAATCATGTAACTATTTATAAAGATAAAAGTGCAATATTAATTAATTATAAACAGATATGTACAGATATTTTAGAATATAGAGAAGAAAAAGATACTGACTTTAAAGGTAGTTATATGGCATCTTTTGATGATATTTATGAAAATGATGCTCTACATTATTTAACTTTAGATAATTTAGATAAGTCTTTAAAGATAATAGATTTTAAGAGTAAGGAATTACCTTTATTTAATGATGATATTGAAGGTATTATTAAGTATATTAGAGAAAAGTTATATGCTAATTATACAGTTATTGTTTGTTTAAAAGATTATCAGTTACATAGTTTTAGAAGTAAGATATCTTTACCTATAATGGATACTACTATGGATGAAATCTATCCTAATAAGCTTAATTTAGTTAACTTTAGTTTAGATAGTGGTTTTCAGTATAAGAATTATATCTTTTTAACAGGTAGAGAATTGTTTAGAAATAATGAGAAGGTTAAGAAGTATAAGACTAAGTTTAAATATAATACCAAGATAACTGATTTAAATAAATTAGAGATAGGGGATTATGTTGTTCATCAAGTTCATGGTATTGGTATTTATAATGGTTTAAAGACTTTAAATCAACAAGGTGTTTTAAAAGATTATATAGAAGTTTTATATCAAGGTAATGATAAGCTTTATATTCCTGTTGAAAAGATTGATATGCTTTATAAATATACTGGTAAAGAAGGCGTTAGACCTACTATTTATAAACTTGGTGGTAAAGAATGGGAAAAGGTTAAAGCTAGAGTTAAAAGTAAAGTTCAAGATATGGCTAATGACTTATTAAGAGTGCAAGCGGAACGTGAAAGACAAAAAGGTTTTGCTTTTTCTCCTGATAATGAGTTACAAAAAGAGTTTGAAGATGCTTTTCCTTACGTGGCAACTAATGACCAGTTACTTGCTACTAAACAGATAAAAGAAGATATGGAGAAGATCTCTCCAATGGATAGACTGTTAGTAGGAGATGTTGGTTTTGGTAAGACAGAAGTAGCTTTTAGAGCAGCCTTTAAAGCAATTATGGATAATAAGCAAGTATTACTTTTATGTCCAACAACTATTCTTTCTAGTCAACATTATAAAAATGCATTAGAGAGATTTAAAGATTTTCCTGTTAATATTGGTCTTTTAAATAGATTTACTAGTACAAGAGAACGTAATAGGATATTAGAGGAGTTAAGAGAAGGAACAATTGACTTTGTTATTGGTACTCATAGAATACTTAGTGATGATATTAGACCTAAGGATTTAGGACTATTAATTATTGATGAAGAACAGAGATTTGGAGTTAAACATAAAGAGAAGTTAAAACAATATAAGAGTACTGTAGATGTTTTAACTTTAACGGCTACACCAATTCCTAGAACTTTACAAATGTCTATTGCAGGTATTAGAAGTCTATCTTTAATAGAGACTCCTCCAAGAGATAGATATCCAATACAGACTTATGTTATCGCTTATAATAAACAACTTGTTAGGGAAGCGATAATGAAAGAGATGTCTCGGGAGGGACAAGTATTTTTGTTGTTTAATAATGTAGAGAATATTGAGCAAGAAGTAATGGAGATAGAAAATCTTGTTCCAAGTGCTAGAGTTATTTATGCTCATGGTAGGATGGATAAAACAAAGATTGAAGATGTTATGCAGTCATTTATTGACCATGAGGCAGATGTTTTAGTATGTACAACGATAATAGAGACGGGTATTGATATTCCTAATGTTAATACATTAATTATTTTAGATGCTGATAGATTTGGTCTTGCTCAGTTATATCAGATTAGAGGTAGAGTTGGTCGTAGTAATAAAATTGCTTATTGTTACTTAATGTATCAAGAACATAAAGTATTAACAGAAACAGCTGAAAAACGTTTAAAAGTTATTAAAGAGTTTACAGAATTAGGAAGTGGTTTTTCTATTGCAACTCGTGATTTATCTATTAGAGGAGCAGGTGATATTTTAGGTAGTAAACAAGCAGGCTTTATTGATAGTGTTGGAATTGATCTTTATTTAAAGATGCTTAATGAAGAAGTAGAGCGTCTTAAAGGTAATGTGGTGGAAGAAGATAGTGAAGAAGAATCTAATAAGACATTACTTAACGTATCTACTCATATTAGTGATGATTATGTAACTGATGATGATTTGAAGATTATGATTCATAGAATGATTAATGAGATAGATAGTAAAGAGAAACTTGAAGAAGTTAGAAGTGACTTAGAGGATAGATTTGGTAAAATTAGTGAAGATATTATTGTTTATATGTATGAAGAATGGTTTGAGAAACTTGTTAAACAAGCAGGTGTTACTAAAGTTAGCGAAACTAAAAATACTATTGAACTTTACTTTGACAAAGAGTCTACTAGTAAGTTAAATACAGAAGATTTATTTATGAATGCCTATCAGATTACACCTATGTTTAGATTTAAGAGTAGAGAGAGTGATTTAACTATTATCTTAGATATTGTTAAGTTAGAGAAGCATCCTATTTATTATTTAGTTGCTTTGTTATCTAGTATGATTAGTTAAATTTTTCTAAAGTTTATAAAGGTGATGAAGAATACTTTTCAATTTTTTATAATAAACCTTTAAATATAATGTGTTCTTTAGAAAATTATAATAATGAGTTTTTAATTACTATAGTTAGTCTATTTTTAAAGAATATTATAACAGTTAATAGCTTTCAATCCCTTAAAAAAGTGATTGAACAAATTTCTTCTGAACCTGTAAGAGTACTTAAGGTTGAAGATTTACCATTGATTTCAAAGAATATGAAAAATATAGTTAGGAGAGCTATTTTGCTGGAAAGACACTGGTTGCTAAAAGTCGAGATTTTATTTATAGTAAGTTTTGTGGAATGAATGAATATTATTATAATGATGATGTTGAAAATGTTTCTTTTATGAATTCTGTTACTTGGGATACATTTTGTCTAGAAAAGACATTAAAGAAGCAAGTTTTTAAAAGGTTACCTGATGAAGCAGAAGATTTGTTGAGATATAGAAATTATAATACAATTGAATCTAGTGTTTATTCAAATTTTTTAAAGAGCAGTTATAGATAAGAGTTTAGGCTCTTTTTCTTTTGTCCTCTTGACTAAAACCTTTTATCTTCTTATACTTATTAGTAGAATTGGAGGCTATGAAGACTGTGGTTAAAGCGGATATTTTAAAGCAACATAAAGAGATTTTAATGACAGCAGGTGTTGAACTTGCTACTAATAATACTAATTCTTTAATCGAAGATGATATTATTAATGGAGTTATTGAACCTCCTTTAGAAGCGATGGATGTAATTAAACAAAGAATTCTTAATATTGCTAAAGATAACAAGTTAGTTATTAATAGTGATAAATTTAATGAAGTTTTAACTGAGTATAAGAATGAATTAAAACAAGAATTTATTAATATATTTAAAAAGAGAATAACATTAATCGCTGATAATTTTTCTAAGTTTGATGATAATAAGCCTTTAGACTTGGTTAAAAATTTAAAAAAAGAATTAGTTAAATTTAATAAAGAATCTAAAAAAGAGTATAAAGAAGTATTAATTAAATTGGTTAAAGAAAAAATTATAAATAATTTAGATTTGTTTGTTTCAGATAACAATATAAGTTTTAATAAAGAAGTAACAAAATTTTTGCAAAATTTTTATATTAAACAAATTTTAGAAACTATTGATATGAAAATTCTTGTTAAGGATACAATTTTACTTAACAGTTTAAAAGAACAGATAGAAAGATTTGTTTTTACTAAAGAAAATTCTCATTTATTTGATTGAATGAGAATTTTTTTAGTAATTTTGTTTATCAATTATTAATTGGAAATAATTACCAAGGAAAAAAGCTCCTTCTTACGTATATAATAACAATAGATAGTGTAATTTAGATGGTATAAAATGGGCAGATATTGGAACAATAACTACTGAAAAGGAAGGAGCATATATGAAGACAACAGGTGTAGTAAGAAGAATTGATGATTTAGGAAGAATTGTTATTCCTAAAGAAATAAGAAAAACTCTTAGAATTAGAGATGGTGAATCATTAGAATTTTTTGTTGATAAAGAAACAATTACTTTGAGAAAATTTTCTACTAGTGCGGATTTGAGTGATGTTTCCCAAGCTCTTTTGGATACTATTTGTACAACTATTAATAAAAGTATTTTTGTTACTGATCGTGATAAGATTGTGGCAGGCAGTGGGAAGTTTAAAAAAGAATTTTTTAATTATAATATTTCAACTCAGTTAGAAGAATATTTATTTAATAATGAAAATTTAGTTAAATCTTCAGGAACAATTAATGAAATTGTTGATAATAATGATATTAATTCTAATGAATATAAATATATTTTAAGTCCAATACTAGCCGAAGGTGAAACAATAGGGTTGGTTTTGATGATTAGTGAAGAAAGTAAAAGTTTTACAGAAGAAGATGAGCATATAGTACAAATAATTGCTAGTTTTCTAGCAAAATATCTTGAAGATTAGTATTTCTTATGTTAAACTATTTTTGTTAAAAGTTGTGATGGAGAGTTTTATAATTATTTTGTTATAGAGATATCTTGGGTGGTGAAAAAGATACAAATAATAATTATAAAATATGGCTTCTGAACTTTCATATTGATAGGTAAGTATGAACGTGACTAAGCGTTAATTAGAATGAGATACAAGATTTATTGTAAGAAAGGTGGTACCGTGTAGATTATTTATCTATGCCCTTTTGTTATAATAAATCTTTTTCTTTAATATTAAGTTTGAATTTATTTAAGGAGGAGATACAAATGAAAAAGTTTTATATTACAACACCTATTTATTACCCAAGTGCAAATTTTCATATTGGTCATTGTTATACCACAATAATTGCAGATGCAATTGCAAGGTATAAACGAAATAAAGGATTTGATGTTTATTTTCAAACTGGTACCGATGAACATGGTTTAAAAATAGAAACTAAAGCCAAAGAGGCTGGAGTTAGTCCTAAAAAATATGTAGATAAGGTGGTTTTAAATGCTAAGGATTTATGGAAATCTTTAGATATTTCTTATGATTATTTTATTAGAACAACAGATGAAAATCACGTTAAAGCTGTTCAAAAAATATTTACTAAATTATATGAACAAGGTGATATTTATAAAGGTACTTATAAAGGACTTTATTGTATTCCTTGTGAATCATTTTGGACTAAAACGCAACTTATAGATGGTAAATGTCCTGATTGTGGTAGAGAAGTTAAAGAAGTGGAAGAAGAAGCTTATTTTTTAAAGCTTTCAAAATATCAAGATCGATTAGTTGAATATATAGAAAGTCATCCTGATTTTATTGAACCAGAATCTCGTAAAAATGAAATGATAAATAATTTTATTAAACCTGGTCTTGAAGATTTATGTGTTTCAAGGACAAGTTTTACATGGGGAATTCCTGTTCCCTTTGATCAAAAACATGTTGTTTATGTATGGTTAGATGCTTTAACTAATTATATAACTTCATTAGGATATATGAGTGATGATGACACTAAGTTTAAACAATATTGGCCAGCTGATTTACATTTAGTTGGTAAAGAAATCATTAGATTCCATACAATAGTTTGGCCTATTATACTGATGGCGTTAGATTTACCATTACCAAAAAAAGTTTATGGACATGGTTGGTTAGTTATTAATGGTAATAAAATCTCTAAATCTTTAGGAAATTATAAAGATCCAAGAGAGTATATTAAATATTTTGGTGTTGATGCTGTAAGATATTTTGTATTAAGAGAAGTTCCTTTTGGTAATGATGGTAATTTTTCTGTTGAAGCTCTAATTGATAGAACTAATGCTGATTTAGCCAATACACTTGGTAATTTAGTTCAAAGAACTATTAGTATGGCAAATAAATATTTTGAAGGTAAAATAAGTAATAAAAAGGTTTATGAAGATATAGATAATGATTTTATAAAAAAAATAAATAGTTTAGATGAAGATGTTTCTTTAGAAATAGATAAATTAGAAATATCTTTAGGACTTAATAAAATTTTTGAATTATTAAGATTTAGTAATAAATATATAGATGAAACAATGCCATGGGTATTAGCAAAAGATGAAAAAAGTAAAGATAGACTTGAAACAGTCTTATACAATTTACTAGAATCTATTAGAGTGTGTGCTTTGAGTCTTAATTTTGCTATTCCATCAACTAGTAGAGAAATTATTAGACAACTTAATAATAAAAGTTCTGATATTAAATATTTAGAAGATAATAATTATGAAGTAATTAGTCCAAAACCTTTATTTGGAAGAATTGATAAAGATACTTTTTTAAAAGAACATGATTTGTAAAATTTATTGTAAAGAAAAAAATAAATGAGGTTTATTTTACATGTAATCTCATTTTTTATGTTATAGTTAAAGGGTAGTGTATGAGGTAACTAGTAGTATTGAAGTCGTAAGAAAGGATGAATCTATGACTAAAAGACGAAAGTTAGAAATTGACAGTATAATATTTTTATTATTATATGCCGGATTGTTTGTAACAGTTATTTTGGTACATAATTTATTAGATATTATTTATTTTATAACTTTAACATTCTATTTAATTAGACTTATTTTATGTCGAAAGAAAAAAGATCATGTAAATAATAATTAATAAGTTAAGAAAGTGGAGTTTAAGGATGATTTCTTGTTGATTAGAAATCATTTTTCTTTTACTTAAAAGAATAGTTATATTTGACTATATAACTTTAAACATGATATAAATTAAGTAAAAAATGATAATAAAATTGGAGGTAATTATGTTAATTGATACTCATTGTCATTTAAGTAGTGAATATTATGATAATATAAATCAAATAGTAGAAGAAAATAAAAAAGCTTCTGTTTCTTTTATGGTAGTATCTGGCTGTGATAAAAGTGGTATAAAAGAAGTTTTAGAATTAAAGAAAAAATATGATTGTGTTTTTGCTACAATTGGTTATCATCCTGATTGTGCTGATAAAATTACTTATAATGATTTAAATGTTTTGAAAGAACAATTAAAAAATGATAAAATTGTTGGAGTAGGAGAAATTGGCTTAGATTATTATTATACTAAAGAAAATAGAGATAAACAGTTATGGCTATTTGAAGAACAATTAAAAATAGCTCAGGAATTAAAATTACCTGTTGTTATTCATTCTAGGGAAGCTACACTTGATACTATTAATATTTTAAAAAAATACAAATTAAAAGGAATAATTCATTGTTTTAGTGGAAGTTTAGAAACTGCTAATATTTATATAAAGATGGGTTATTTTTTAGGAATTGGAGGGGTTGTAACTTTTAAAAATTCAAAACTTAAAGAAGTTGTTAAGCAAATATCTTTAGATAATATTGTCCTTGAAACTGATAGTCCATATCTTACTCCAGAGCCTTATCGAGGTAAGAAAAATTCTTCTAAATATTTAAATAACATAGCTAGTTACATAGTAAATATCAAAAATATTAATTATGAAGAAGTGGAAAAAATTACTAGTGATAATGCTTGTAAGATATTTGACTTTAATATTAAGTAGTGTTATTATCAAACTAATAGAAAATGAGGTATAGAAGTTATGAGCATAAAATTTGTAAAATACTTCGGATTTATTAGTTTGATTTTTTTATTTGCAATTGTAGTTTTATCTGGAAATAAAAAAACGGTGATAACTACATCCAATATTAATAGTGTTAAATCTTTACAGGCTGTGCATATTGTTAATAAATATAATTCAATTAAGGTAGCAGAAGAAAAAAAAGAAACACCAGTTTTTGCTACTTTTAATGAAGCTATAGCTGTGGCTAGTAATATGCCTGTCGCTTTTATGGGAAAGCTTACAGCGTATGGCCCTGATTGTCCTGGTTGTTCTGGTAACAGCGCTTGTCCACCTAGACAAAACTTTAAAAATGGTAATATTTATTTTAATGATCAAGTTTATGGAAAAGTTAGAGTAGTGGCTGCTGATAGATCTATACCTTGTGGAAGTATAGTTCGTATTTCAGGTATAAGAATTTATGATCAGCCTATTTTAGCTATAGTTATGGATAGAGGTGGTGCAGTTAAAGGTAATCATTTAGATTTGTTATTTACAAGTCAATCTAATTTAGAAGGCTTTACTACTAGTAATAATATTAAATTTGAAATAATTAGATATGGATGGTAAAATAAAGTATTATAGTGTCTAAACTCTGACACTTTTTTTCTTTTTATCAAAAAAGTATTGCTATCTTCATTTTTTTTGTGCTATAGTTATATTGTAGAAGGAGGTTAGACAGAGAATGAAAAACGATAATTCTAAGCATGTATTATTAGCTGTGCTTGGAGTAGCTATTTTAATTGTGGCTGTAGTTGGAGTATCATTTGCAGCATTTAGTTATAGTAAAACTGGAACAAAAGTTAATACTATTACAACAGGTACTATTACAATGAGTTATAGTGAAACTACTAATGGTATTAATTTAGTTGATGCTCTACCTATGACTGATACTCAAGGTAAAGCATTAACTGGTGAAAATAACGTTTTTGATTTTACAGTAAGTGCTACTATTACTGGTACTACTACTATCAATTATGATATTACAGCAACAAAAGAAGAAGGTAGCAATATTGATGATTCAGGAGTTAAAGTTTATTTAACTGATGGTGCAAATCCAAGTGAATCTCAAATATTAGCACCTACAAAAATATCTGCTTTATCAAAAACATCTTCAGCTGCTTCAGGAGCACCAGATGATCAATATATTTTAGAAACTGGTACTATTTCAGCAACTCAATCTAAAAACTATCGTTTAAGAATGTGGGTAGCTGATGATTATACTAATCTTGGTACATCTGGTACTTATAAATTACGTGTAAATGTCTATGGAAAAGCAGCTGCACAATAAGCTAATTTATATTAAAGTGTCTAATCTCTGACACTTTTTTTCTTTTTTAAAAAAAGTATTGCTATCTCTATTTTTTTTGTGCTATAGTTATATTGTAGAAGGAGGTTAGACAGAGAATGAAAAATGATAATTCTAAGCAAGTATTATTATCAGTTCTTGGTGTGGCTATTTTAATTGTAGCTGTAGTTGGAGTATCATTTGCCGCATTTAGTTACAGTAAAACAGGAACAAAAGTTAATACTATTACAACAGGTACTATTACTATGAATTATAGTGAAACTACTAATGGTATTAATTTGACTAATGCTTTACCTATGAGTGATGAAGTAGGAAAAAAATTAAGTGAAACTGATCAATATTTTGATTTTACTGTTAATGCTAATATTACAGGTAATACTACAATTAATTATGCTATTACAGCGACAAGAGAAGAAGATAGCGATATTCCAGATACAGGAGTTAAAGTTTATTTAACTGATATGGATGGTACTGCTGATACTGAAATATTAGGTCCTACAAAAATTTCAGCTTTATCAAAAACATCTTCTGATTCTTCAGGAGCACCTGATGGTCAATATCTTTTAGAAACTGATACATTTAATACAACAAGTTCACATAATTATCGTTTAAGAATGTGGGTAGCTGATGATTATAGTGTATCTGATACAGCTGGTACTTATAAGTTACGTGTTAATGTTTATGGTCAAGCAGCTGCTTAGTAATAGTATTATTTATATTAAAGTGTCTAATCTCTGACACTTTTCTT
This sequence comes from uncultured Mycoplasmatota bacterium, assembly GCA_946494015.1. Taxonomy (GTDB): domain Bacteria; phylum Bacillota_I; class Bacilli_A; order RF39; family UBA660; genus Onthousia. The sequence continues at coordinate 18,816 of CAMMBL010000002.1, forward strand.
TTTTTTCTTGCTTGCTTTTAATTTTATATGATATAGTTTAATTATAGAAGGAGGATAATTTATAATGGAAGTTGATAATTCTAAGCAAGTATTATTATCAGTATTTGGAGTAGCTATTTTAGTAATTGCTGTTTTTGGAGTTTCTTTTGCCGCTTTTAATTATTCTAAAACAGGTACTAAAGTTAATACTATTACAACAGGTACTATTACAATGAGTTATACAGAGCCTGATAACGGTATAAATCTTGCTAATGCAATGCCAATGAGTGATTCTCAAGGTAAAGTATTAACTGGGGATAACAATGTTTTTGATTTTACAGTTACTACTACAATTGTTGGTACGGCAACAGTTAATTATACAATTACAGCAACTAAAGAAGGAGATAGTACTATTCCAGATACAGGAGTTAAAGTTTATTTAACTAATATGGATGCTGATGCTGATTCACAAATATTAGCTCCTACTTTAGTGTCAAATTTATCTAAAACTGGTTCTTCTGAACTTTCTGGTGCTCCAGCTAATCAGTATATCCTTAAATCAGATTCAACTACTAGTAGTGTTAATCATAAATATCGTTTAAGAATGTGGGTAGCTGATACTTATACAGTTGGTGGTACTTCACAAACTTATAAATTAAGAGTTAATGTTTATGGTAAAGCTCCAGCTCAATAGTAGTTGGCGAAAAAGTGTCAAAATTTTGGACACTTTTTGTTTTTTCTTGCTTATTACCCACTTAATATGTTATAGTTATAGAGTAGAAGGAGGTTAGACAAGAAAATGAAAGGTAATAATTCTAAACAGTTATTATTATCAATACTTGGAGTAGCTATTTTAGTAGTAGCTGTAGTAGGTGTATCATTTGCGGCATTTAGTTATAGTAAAACAGGTACTAAAGTTAATACTATTACAACAGGTACTATTACAATGAGTTATGTTGAAGGTGAGAACGCAATTGATCTTAAAAATGCAATGCCAATGACTGATGTTAATGGTAAAGCTTTAACTGGAGATAATAATGTTTTTGACTTCACAGTAAATGCAACTATTACTGGTACTACTACTATTGATTATGCAATTACAGCTACTAAAGAGCCTGATAGTACATTACCAGAGAGTGGAGTTAAAGTTTATTTAACTGACATGGATGCTGATGCTGATGATCAAATTTTAGCCCCTACACTTGTATCTAGTTTAGGTAAAACTACAAGTTCAGAAACTTCAGGAGCTCCAGTAGATCAATATAAACTTACAACAGGTACTTTTAATGCTACTACCACTCACAAATATCGTTTAAGAATGTGGGTAGCAGATACTTATAATGTTAGTGGTACTTCACAGACTTTCAAATTAAGAGTTAATGTCTATGGAAAAGCTGCTGCACAATAAAAGATAAATATAGTGTCAATTTTTTGACACTTTTTCTTTTTGCTTGCTTCGTTATTATTTATTATGTTATTATTATATTTGTAAGATATAAGGAGGTATATAATAAGTGAAGAATAGTAACAAAGGTAACAAACAAGTATTATTATCAATACTTGGAGTGGCTATTTTAGTTGTAGCTGTTATTGGTATATCCTTTGCCGCATTTAATTATAGTAAAACAGGAACAAAAGTTAATACCATTACAACAGGTACTATTACGATGAGCTATAGTGAGCCTACAAATGGGATTAATTTAGTTGATGCTCTACCAACAACAGATGCTAAAGGTAAGGCTTTAACAGGTGATGGTAAAGTGTTTGATTTTACAGTTAGTGCTACTATTGATGGTGTTACAACTATTAATTATGATATTACAGCTGCTAAAGATGAAACAAGTACTTTAGATGATTCTATTATAAAAGTATATTTGACTAATATGGATGGTGATAGTGATACTGAGATATTAGCTCCTACTAGAGCTTCTGAATTACCAACAACAACATCATCATCTTCAGGAGCGCCAGATGGTCAATTTATTTTACGCTCAGGTACTATTACATCATCTGAATCACATGATTATCGTTTAAGAATGTGGGTAGCTGAAGATTTTTCGACATTGGGTGCTAAAGGTACTTATAAATTAAGAGTTAATGTTTATGGTAAAGCTGATGCTCAATAATTTTTAATATAAGTGTCAAAAAAAAGACACTTTTTTCTTTTAAGCAAATAAAACTTGCTAATACTATTTTTTGTGTGATATATTAATACTAAGAAGGAGAATAGACATAATGGAAAAAAATAGAAAACAGATTATATGGTCAATTATAGGTATTGTTATTTTAATATTAATGGCTATAAGTGTAAGTTATGCTGCAGTTTTTTATAGTAAAACTGGTGAAAAAGTTAATACGGTAACTACAGGTACAATTACAATGAGTTATAGTGAGAATACTAATGGTATAAATCTTACAGATGCTTATCCTATGGCTGATGGTATTGGTAAGACATTAAGTCAACAAAATCAATATTTTGATTTTACAATTAGTGCTACTCTAGGTGATACTATTATTAATTATGCTGTTACTGCTACTAAAGAATCTGATAGTACTTTACCAGATAATGCTGTAAAAGTATATTTGACTGATATTAATGGCGGAGCTGATAAGGAAATATTAGCACCAACTAAAATATCTGATTTAGATATAACTAGATCACACGTATCAGGAGCACCAGATGGTCAATTCTTGTTATATAGTAACAGTTTTAGTAAAAATACATCAAATAATTATCGTTTAAGAATGTGGGTAGCTAGTGATTATGTTCTTCCACTTGAAAGCCAAACATACAAATTAAGAGTTAACGTTTATGGTAGTGTAGTAGCTTAAATTTATAAAAATATAAGGTGTAATATAAGAAACTACACTTTTTTCTTTACCTAAAAAAATTCCTGTGGTACAATTATTTTAAAGTATAGGGAGTGTTTATTATGAATAATCAAAATTCTGAAGATAAAATAATTGAGAAAAATTCTAGTAGTAAATTATTTATTATAATAATTGCACTTTTAATATTTAGTATTACAATAGTTGGTGTTTCTCTTGCGACTTTTACTTATACTAAGGAAAAAGAAAATATAAATACTATTAGTACGGGAAATATTTATTTAAATTATACAGAAGATACTAATGGAATAAATATTACTGATGCTTATCCTATGGCTGATGAAGTAGGTAAAAAACTTACTAATGAAGATCAGTATTTTGATTTTTCAGTTAAAGCTGATTTAACAGGTAATGTTGTTACTAATTATGAAATAGCTGCTGAAAAGACTGAAACTTCAACACTTAATAATGACGAAGTTAGATTGTATTTAGAAAAAAAAGTTGATGATACTTATCAAGAAGTTATGGCTCCTAAAGAATTTACTCCTTTGAAAGAAAGTACAGAAATTGGTACTTTAGCAGGAACAATGTTGTTAGATAAAGCTTCTTTCAAAAAAAGTGGCATAATTAATTATCGTTTAAGAATGTGGGTAGCTGATGATGCAATTTTAACTGATATACAAAAAAGTTTTGGAGTTAAAGTTTCTATAAAAGCTAAAGTTGATTTAGACAAATAAATTTAGAGGTAATTTTTCCTAAATATTAATTTTCCTCTTTTTTAGTTTGCATTGTTGATATAAGAATATTAAGTGGGTGATAACTCGATGAAAAATAATAAAAAAAATTGGTTATATACATTAAAGAAATTTTTCCATTTCTTGACAACAGTTTTAATGTATTCTATTTGTTTATTAATGGTAATCATTTTTTTAGTATTTGTAGTTAACTTTATTGATAAACAAAATAATATTAAAGCTGGTAATAATAAAAAAGATCTTTTATCAGCTTATACAATAGTTAGTCCAAGTATGGTTCCAGCGATAAACGTTCTTGATGTAGTTGTTACTAAAAGAGTAGATGATCCTAATGAATTAAAAAAGGGAGATATTATTACTTTTAATTCTACTGATTATAGGTATTCTGGTGTTACAGTAACTCATAGAATTGTTGATATAGAAAAAACTAGTAATGGTAAATATTTATATGTTACGAAGGGTGATAATAATAATACTCAAGATTCTTCGAGAATTAGCTTTGATGAGATTTATGGCGAAGTAATATTTAGAATTCCTAAGATAGGGTATATTCAATATTATCTTAGTTCTATACTTGGTTGGGTATTTATAATTATAATACCAGCTGTTATGATTATTATTTATGATATATATAAATTAGTTAAGACTTTAAACACTAAGGATGATAGTAAGGGTAACAAAAAAAATAAAGATAAAACTGTTAAGAAAAAAGAGAATGTTAAGAAGAGGAGATTTGAAAAATGAAAAAGAAGATATTGTTAATAATGGCGGGGTTTGCTTTATTTGTCTTTATTTTGACAACATCTATGCTATGGTTTAATTTCTTTTATGATGAACCTGATGTAAATACAATTAGTTCTATACAAGTACAACTTAGTGATACTAATAATGTAATTAATGAAGCAAATTTAATTCCACTTGATGAAGAAACAGCTAAGTATCTTACTCCTTATGAATTTAGGGTTAGTAATCAAAGTGATGCTGCAACAACTTACAATGTGTTATTAGAAGATGCAATTATTAGTGATGATATTAATTATAGTAGTAAAGAATTATTAAGTAGAAATCAGTTAGAATATCAATTATCACTTAATGGTAGAGTTATAAAACATGGTATGTTAAGTGATATAAAGAATAATATTTTGGATACTAGGAATATTGGTACTAATCAAGAAAATTATTATCAATTAAGAATATATGTAAGTGAAAAAGCTCAAACAAGTGCATGGCAAAATAAATATTATCATTTTAATATAAGAGTACAAATGGAGGATAAATAAAGATGAAAAAGATTTTATTAGAGTATGCTAATATTATTGGTTATACTATTACAGGTTTGATTTTTGGATTATCGTTTTTTCTATTATTTATTAATTTTTATCATTCACAAGAATTAAGTTATGTTGCTGATGTAAGTGAGTATAATACAATAAATAAAGATACTGTTTCTCAGAAAATTGCTACAATAAGAGCTAATTTAAGTGTATATAATCAAGCAAATTATAGTGGTAATTTGAATATCTATGGTCTTAATACAGCTCAAATAAAATTAGAGGAATGTTTAAAAATTATAGAAAGTCCAGAAATGATGGCATATTTTGAGAAAAAAGAAATTCAATTAAAAGATAGTTATAATTTTGCTGTAGATTTTAAAAATAAGATTTTAAATGATTGTTTAGTTATGCAAGTTAAATCTATGTTTAATACTGATACAGTATCTAAGCTTCCTAATTTTGATATTATTAAACCATATGTTGAACTTAGTTTAAATAATTTATTAAGCTCATCAGCTTATGTACAGGCTGATTTAGAAAATGCTGATCATTATTTCTTTAATACAAATGGCAATAGAACTAATTTCTTTGATTTAGTTAATGATAGTTATTCTAATATTATGAATGATTATCAAGATTCACTTGATTTATTAGTAGAAATTTCGGCTTGGTTTAAGAGTATAGTAATAGGAGGATAAGATGAAAAAGATACTTAATGGTTTATTTTATTTTTTAAAATTTTTATTGTTGATTGGTGCTTTTGGATTAACTTTATTTATTTTAGTAAGAATGAATATAAGATTAGATAAAAGTGTAACTACAATTATTCCTGAAATTGTACCATTTATACTAATATTACTTGTATTTATTATTAATTTTATTTTTAAACAAAAAGGTGTTACTGATAATGTATTTTATAATATTACTTGTTGTTTGGTATTTACTACTATAATAGTAGCAAGTTTAAGAGCAATTTTTGATACAAATATGGTTCTTAATAAGAAATATGGTTATGGTATTGATTTTAATTTTTTTGATAATTTTATTGCTTATATTAAGATTATGGTTTATGGATTATCAATCGCTAATTTATTTTTAATGTTTAGAGAAAAAGATAAAGATGAAAAGCCTAAGAAAGAAAAAAAAGCTTAGACTTTTTATTTTTTGTATAGTAAACTAATTTATATGTGTACAACTTTTATTAATTGTAAGTGAAAAGAGTGATATTGTGGATAATTTTAGATTTAAAAAAAAGTTTGGTCAAAATTTTTTAAAAAATGCAAATATTATTAAAAAAATAGTTGATTGTGGTAATGTTGAACCTGAATCATTAATTTTTGAAGTAGGGACAGGTAGCGGTAATTTAACTTTAGTTTTAGCTGATACTTATAAAGATAGTAAGATTATAACTTATGAAGTTGATGAGTCATTAGAAGTTATTTTAAATAATAGATTTAAAGAATATAATAATATTATTGTTAAATTTGGTGATTTTTTAAAAGTAGATTTAGATAAAGAAGTAAGTAATTATAGTTATAATAAACTTTATTTTATTAGTAATGTTCCTTATTATATTACTACACCTATTTTATTTAAACTTATTGATAGTTCACTTAGCTTTGATAAAATTATAATGATGGTTCAAAAAGAAGTAGGAGATAGATTTTGTAGTAGTGTTTCTAAAAAGACTTATGGAGCTTTAACTGTTATTTTAAATTATTATTTTGATATAAAAAAAGAATTTTTAGTAGATAGAAATCAATTTGTTCCTAAGCCTAATGTAGATAGTGTAGTTGTTTCTTTTACTAAGAAAGCTAAACTTTTACCACTATATGATGAGAAAGTTTTTATTAAGTTAGTACATGATAGTTTTAAATTTAAGAGGAAGACATTACGTAATAATTTAGTTAACTATAATTTAGATAAAGTTTTAGAAATACTTAATAAATATGGCTTTGATCTTAGTGTTAGAGCTGAAAATTTAAGTTATGATATTTTTGTTGAGATATCTAATAATTTAGTATAAATAATTTTTCTAAACATATAATTTATTGGGTGAATTATATGTTTAAAATAGGAGATTATGTAACTAGAAAATCTTATAATAATGATATCTTATTTGAAGTAGTTGATATTGATGAAGATATTGCCTATTTAAAAGGTATAGATGTTAGATTATATGCTGATAGTTATCTTGATGATTTATTATTAGCAGATGTTGATATTTTAAACAATGATAAAAATGATGATCGTAATTATGCATTAAAAATTAAAGATATGTTAAGTCTTGATAGAAGTGAATTTTTTTATTTGCCAGGTAAAATTTTACATATTGATGGGGATAAAGATTATTTAAAAAGGTGTATTGAATTTTATAAAGAAATGCGATTAGAAGCTTATGGTGTTAATATTTTAGAAGATGAATTTGAAAAAGAAATAGTTACATGTTTAGAAAAATATAATCCTGATATTTTAGTAATTACAGGTCATGATTCGTTTAAAAAGAATAAAGATAAAAATAAGCTTGACAGTTATCAAAATTCTTATAATTTTGTAAAAGCTACTATGAAGGCTCGTGAATATGAAAGAAATCAAGATAAATTAATTATTATTGCTGGTGCTTGTCAATCTTTTTATGAAGATTTAATTAAAGCTGGTGCTAATTTTGCTTCTAGTCCTAAAAGAATTAATATTCATGCTCTTGATCCGGCTATTATTGCTAGTACTATTGCTTTATCTCCGAAAAATAAAGAGATAGATTTAATTTCTGTAATAGAAAAAACACATTATGGTAGTGCTGGTATGGGTGGTATTATTACTAATGGTGTTATGTATGTGGGGTACCCTAGATGAATATTGATAAAATAAGAAAAGAAATTGAAATGCAAGCTGGTGAAACTTTGCATTTTAAGTTTAATGGTAGTAGAAATCAAATATTAGAATTTGATGGAAAAATTATTGAAACTTATCCTGCTATATTTGTTGTTAAGTTAACTAGTGATAAAAATAATATTAAGTCGTTTTCTTATAATGATTTAGTTACATCTAGTTTAGAAATAATTAAGTAAAAATACTTGCAAAACTTTAATAGTTATTATAAAATTAAGTTGTAAAGTATTAATGCTTTAAAAGGAGGAACGACGATGAAAATTACATCTGTAAATGTACGTAAAATTGAAAAAGAAGGAAGCCGTATGAAAGGAATAGCATCTGTTTTGCTAGATGATTCGTTTGCTGTTCATGATATTAGGATTATTGAAGGTGATAATGGTTTATTTATTGCTATGCCTAGTAGGAAAACACAAGCTGGTGGTTATCGTGATATTGCTCATCCTATCAATCCAGAAGTTAGAGCAATGTTTCAAGATAAAATTATTGAAGAATATAATAAAGTTAAAGATGAGTCAAAAGAAGAAGATTAATTGTTTTGATTCTTAAGTATAAAAGTTTTGGTGATTATCAAAACTTTTTTTGTCCTAATTTATTAAAGTTTTGCATATATTTTATTAGGGTGATGATATGGAAACAAAAGATGCAATAATTAATAATTATAATCATAGTATTACAATTACGGAAAGAAAGAATCTTCTTATTACTGGAGTAAAGAAAATAGAAAATTTTGATAGTGAAGAATTTTTACTTGAAACTGTTATGGGAATATTAACAGTTAAAGGTGAAGATTTAGAATTGGTTAAATTGGATACTTTAGCTGGAAATGTTTCTATAAAGGGATTAGTAAAAGGCTTTTCTTATATAGATGATAATGTTAAAAAGGAAAAAGAAGGGAGTAGCGTTTTTAATCGCTTATTTAGATAATGAGTTTAACTGAACAGGTTATTTCAATGATCTTTTCTTTTATTTATGGTATGTTTTTAGCATGTGCTTATAATATTAATTATAATTTATTATTTAATATTAAATTGACTTTTAAAGTGTTGTTTAATATTGTTTTTATTATAGATTTAGTTTTAATATATTTTATAATTATAAAAAAAATAAATAATGGTATTATTCATCCATATTTTTATATTTTGATTATTTTGGGATTTTATCTTTTCTTTAAAATTACAAAAAAACTTAGAAATATTTTTAAGATAGAGAAATTAGTAAAAAATCAAGATAAATTAAAAAGAAAAGTGACTAAAAGTGTAAAGAATGATTAGAGTTTATTGTTCTTTTTTTTTCTTAATATTATAATATATGTTAGGAAAGTAGGTGAATTTGTGACTAAAGTACATAAGAAAAAGAAAAAATTGGGGCCAGCTATTTTACTTTGTGTTTCTTTTGTCATTATAATTTTTACTACTTTTACTATATTTAAATATTGGACAGAAATATATAGTAAATATAATGAAAAAAAGGAATTAAAAAAGGAATTGGCAGCTTTAAAAGATAAAGAAGAAGAACTTAAAGTTGATGTTAATAAATTACAAGATTCTGATTATGTAGCAAGGTATGCTAGAGAAAAGTATTTTTATTCTAAAGATGGTGAATATATTTTAAAAATACCAGAAGATAATAAATAATTATATTAATTGGAGATGTTAAGAGGTTATGAATATAGATAATTTATATAATGATATTAAAATTAAATCTGGCGATTTTTTGGTTTTTGGTTGTTCTTATGGTCCTGATTCTATGGCTTTATTTAAAACTTTGCTTGAATATAGAAAAAACCATGATATTAGGTTAGTATGTGCTCATGTTAATCATGGTAAAAGAAAAGAAAGTGAAAAAGAAAAAGAGGAATTAGAAGAATTTTGTGCTAAGAATAATGTAATATTTGAATATATGAAAATTGAGAGATATGGCGATGATAACTTTCATAATGAAGCTCGAAATATTAGATATGATTTTTTTGAACAAATTGTGAAAAAGTATAATGCTAAATATCTTTTAACTGCTCATCATGGTGATGATTTGATGGAAACTATTTTGATGAGAATTGCAAGGGGCTCAACTTTAGAAGGTTATGCAGGCTTTAAAAAGTTAGTTAAAATGAACGGATACTACATTTTTAGACCGTTTATAAGTCTTACTAAAGAAGAATTGGTTGATTATTGTCATAAGAATAAAATACCTTATGCAATTGATAGTAGTAATAATAGTAGTGTTTATACTAGAAATAGATATAGAAAAAATGTTCTTCCATTTTTAAAAAAAGAAGATAAGAATATTCATCAAAAATTTTTAAAGTTTAGTAGTTTACTTATTGAAGCTAATAATTTTATCGAAAAAGAGGCATGTAAGAATTTTAAAGATGTTATTAGTGATAATAATACTTTAGTTATAGATAAATTTTTAAATGTCGATTCTTTCTTGCAAAAAATAATCTTAGAAAAATTCATTTCTAATTTTTATCAAGATGATTTGATTTTAATAAATGATAAACATTTAACTTTGATTATGAAATTAATTAATAGTAAAAAGAGTAATTCTAGAGTTAATTTGCCTAATGATGTTATAGTTAGTAAAAGTTATAATTTGTTAACTATTAAGCGTTCTCCTATTCTTATTAGTAATTATGAAATAGAGTTAAGTGAAGAAGTTTTACTTCCTAATGGACATAAATTGAAAAAAATTGATTATACACCTTTACATAATAATAGTGTTATTAAATTATCTAGTAAAGAGATAGTTTTACCTTTAATTGTTAGGACTAGAAAAGTTGGTGATGTTATGGCTATTAAAGGGGGAGGACATAAAAAAATTAAAGATATTTTTATAGATAATAAAATACCTTTGACAGAAAGAGATTTATGGCCTATAGTAGTTGATAGTGCTTCACATATAGTTTTTATACCAGGTTTAAAAAAATCTAAATTTGATAAGACTAATAATGAATTTTATGATATAATACTGAAATATGAGTAAGAAAAGGAGAGATTATTTGTGAATATAAATAAAAAGGTTGTTAAAAAAGGCTTACTTCCATATGTTTTTTTACTTTTGATTATGTTAGGAATTATTTACTTTGTAAGTGTTGCTAATCAAAAAGTTAATGTTTTAACTTATGATGAATTCATGACAAGTCTTGAAGATAAAGAAGTTAAAAGTATTGAAGTAACACCAAGAGATAGAGCGAAGGTTTATGAGATTACTGGTACTTTAGATAATTATAAAGAAAATGAGAGCTTTTTTGTTAGAATTCCTTTGTCTGATCAAGTTATGAAAAAGTTAGTGGAAGCTAGTGAAAATGATAAATTTGAATTTGTAAGTAATGCTGATCCTGAGTCTAGTACATTACTTCTAGTTATAGTTAATTTTTTACCTTTAGTTTTACTTGTATTTGTTGCTTTTTGGTTTTTAAGTAAACAAATGGGTGGAGGTAAAAACTCTTTAGATTTTGGTAAAAGTAAAGCAAAATTATCAAGTGATAAAAATAAAGTAACTTTTAAAGATGTTGCTGGACTTACTGAAGAAAAAGAGGAAGTAAAAGAATTAATTGACTTTTTAAAGAATCCTAAAAAATTTCAGAAACTTGGAGCTAGAATTCCTAAAGGTGTACTTTTATATGGTCCTCCAGGAACAGGAAAAACTTTACTTGCTCGTGCTGTAGCTGGTGAGGCCAATGTTCCTTTCTACTATATTAGTGGATCTGATTTTGTAGAGTTATTTGTTGGTGTTGGAGCAAGTCGTGTTCGTGATATGTTTCAACAAGCTAAAAGAACAGCTCCTTGTCTTATCTTTATAGATGAAATTGATGCTGTTGGTAGACAACGTGGAACAGGAATTGGTGGCGGTCATGATGAAAGAGAGCAAACATTAAATCAATTACTTACAGAGATGGATGGTTTTGGGGAAAATGAAGGAATTATAATTATTGCTGCTACTAATAGACCTGATGTACTTGATCCAGCTTTACTTCGTCCTGGAAGATTTGATAGGCAAGTTACTGTTAATTTGCCTGATGTAAAGGGACGTGAGGAAATACTTAAAGTTCATGCTCGTAATAAAGTATTAGCTCCATCTGTTAATATTCCAGCGATTGCTAAGAGAACTCCAGGATATTCTGGTGCTGATCTTGAAAATTTACTTAATGAGGCTGCTTTACTTGCTGTTAGACGAAATAAGGATGCTATTACAATGAGTGAAATAGACGAAGCTAGTGATAGAGTTTTAATGGGACCTGCTAAGACTAGTGCTAAAAGAAGTGAAAATGATCGAAGATTAGTCGCTTATCATGAGTCTGGACATGCTGTTGTTGGAATTAAATTAAAAGGTGCTAGTGATGTTCAAAAAGTTACAATTATTCCTCGTGGTGCTGCTGGTGGTTATAATATGATGATCCCTAGTGAAGAAAAAATATGTAAGACTAAAACTGATTTATTAGAAGAAATTACTGGATTACTTGCTGGTCGTGTTAGTGAAGAAGTCGTTTTTGGTGAAGTTACTACAGGTGCTGAAAATGATTTTGAGAAAGCAACAAAAATTGCAAGGGCTATGGTTACTGAATATGGAATGAGTGATTTGGGTCCTATGCAATTAGAACAAAGAGAAGGTAGTTCATTCTTAGGTCGTGATTATAATAAAATACGTAATTTCTCTAATGAAGTTGCTCATGAAATTGATCAAGAAATGAGAAAGATCATTGATAAATGTTATGAGGAAGCTACTAAGATAATTAAAGAAAATAGAGGTTTACTTGATTTACTTGCTAATACTTTACTTGAATATGAAACTTTAACTAAAGAACAAATTGATTATTTAGTAGAATATGGTAAAATGCCTAATGAAGATGAGGAAACTAGTTATGAAAAAATGAGTTTAACTAAATTAAAAGAAATTGCTAAAGAAAAAGGTATTAAAGGTTATACTAAGATGAATAAAGCTGAACTTATTAAAGAACTTGAAAAATAGTTCTTTTTTATATATAAGGAAAGTGCTGTTTTTGATAAATATTGAATTTATGTATTGATAAACATATTATTTATACTATAAAAGTTTAATATAGATAATGTTTAAATATTAGATAAAAAATAAATTAGTTGATGATGACTATTAAATTTAAGTCTATAAAGATGTGATGTTACTTTATCTATGAGTAGTAATCCTTGGGGGTAACGACAAGGGTAAACTAAATTTTATTTTATTTCTTATGTTCTAGTAACAATTAAAATTTTAAATTTTGATTGACTATAATTTGTAGTATGTGTTATTTTAAAAGTGTTTTTTCCACACAATTTGTGGAAAACGTTATGGAGGTAGTAGTAGTGAAAAAAGAAATTGGTGAATTTAGAAAATTTATTAGTAGGGGTGCTGTTTTAGATATGGCGATTGGTGTTATTATAGGTGGTGCTTTTTCTAAAATAGTTAGTAGTCTAGTTAATGATATATTTATGCCTTTGTTAGGAGTAATTTTAGGAGGTCTTGATTTTAGTGGGTTGTCTATTAAAATAGGAGATGCTTCTATTATGTATGGTTCTTTTATTCAAAGTATTGTAGATTTTTTGATAATTGCTGTTTGCATTTTTGTAATGGTTAAGATAGTTACTAATATTAGAGAAAGGGCTGATAAAAAGCTTGGTATAGAACATAAAAAAGAAGAAAAGAAAAAAGATGAACAAATAGTATTGCTTGAAGAAATTAGGGATTTATTAAAGGATAGTAAGAAAGTAGGCAAGAAATAATGGAATTGTATGAGTTAAGTGCTAACAATAAAGATTTTTTTGTATATGAATTAAAAGATTTTAAAAATAGAGTTTTTGAATATAAGAAAAAAAGAATTGGATTAGAAGCTTTAGATTTATATACATTGGTTTCAACTGATAAAAAATTAATTTATGATATTATTAGTGGTAAGGAGATTGATTCTATGCCAATAACTTTAGGAAATTATGATTATTTTGTCGATTTGTATAAAGATAATTGTGAACATCTATTTGAACAATTAAAAAAGAAAAAAATATATGAAGAATATCTTAATAATAAGTATTCTATTTGTATAAATAGAAATTTTAAGGATAATAAGCAAGATAATAGTTATAATTTTTTAATAACTGAGAAACCTTCTTCTATTATCATTAATAATCAAGATTACTATCAATTAGATAGGATGTTATCTTTACCTATGGATTTAGCAGCATTACATTATTTAGAACAAGGGAACTTTAGTGTTTTTACTTATAATGAGGCTTTAGCTCAGGCTATTCCTTTTCAATTATTTGAAATAGATTATATAGAACATCTTCCTACTAGTTTTCTTAATTTAGAAATTATTAATAATAAAAATATTAAAGATGATATTGCTGGGCGTGAGAAGGTTTTAACCTTATATCGGACTAGTCAAAATAAAGATTAGGAGTTATTTAAAATGAAATGGAAAATTGGTAATGTAGAAATAGATAATCAAGTTGTTTTAGCTCCTATGGCTGGTATTTGTAATAGTGCGTATCGAAAGATAATTAAGGAAATGGGTTGTGGTCTTATTTATGCAGAAATGGTTAGTGATAAGGCAATATGTTATGATAATAAAAAAACGCTAGATATGCTTTATATGGAGGATGTGGAACGTCCTATTGTTCAACAAATATTTGGTAGTGATGAGGATAGTTTTGTACAAGCAGCTAAATATATAGAAAAGAATATGAAACCTGATATTATAGATATTAATATGGGGTGTCCTGTTCCTAAAGTTGCACTTAGAGCTCAAGCTGGTAGTGCTTTGTTGAAAGATCCATCCAAAGTAAAAAAAATAGTTTCTTCAGTAGTTAAGGCTGTTAAATGTCCAGTTACAGTTAAGATTCGTAGTGGTTGGGATATGGAACATATTAATGCTGTTTTAATTGCTAAGATTTGTGAAGAAGCAGGTGCTAGTGCTATTTGTGTTCATGCTAGAACTAGGAGTCAAGGATATAGTGGTAAAGCTGATTGGAATATTATTCGTGATGTTAAAAATAATGTTAATATTCCTGTGATTGGTAATGGAGATATTACTAGTCCATTGAAAGCTAAAGAAATGCTTGATTTTACGGGATGTGATGCTATTATGATAGGTAGAGGTGCTTTAGGTAATCCTTGGCTTATTAGAAATACTGTTTTATATTTAGATGGTAAGAGTTATAGTCTTCCTAGTAGTGTTGATAAAATTAATATGTGTATTAAACATCTTAATATGTTAGTTGCTTTAAAAGATGAGAAAAGAGCAGTGCTAGAAATAAGAAGTCATATTATGTGGTATTTAAAAGGTATTAAAGGCAGTGGGGAAATTAAAAAGAAAATTTGTGAGATGAATAAACTTTGTGATATACTACATGTATTGGAGATGTTTAAGGAGGGACTTAATGAAGAAAAGTATTTATGATAAAATAAAAGAAGAAGATAAAAAGAAAATAGAAGAAGATTCATCTTCAGTTACAGCTCTTTTTAGTCAAAGACTTTTAGCTTTTATAGTTGATTTTTTACTTCTTAGTATATTAATAAATTTAATAACAATGTTTGTTCCTGTTAATTCTACTGCCACTAAACTTTATAAAGAACAAAATGAAGTTATAGAAAATTATTTAGATGGTAATATTTCTATGGAAGAATATGTAAATCAATTAGTTGATCTTGGTTATGATATTTCTAAACAAACTGTAATTGTTTCTCTTGTTTCTATTGTAATTAGTTTACTTTATTATGTTGTTTATCCATGTTATAATAATGGGCAGACATTAGGTAAAAAACTGTTTAAAATTAAGATTAAGAAACTTAATAATAAGGAATTATCTATGAATGACTTACTTATTAGATCAATGATTAATAATAGTATTTTAGTTAATATTATTAATATTATTCTTGTTCTTTTCTTAAATAAAGATTTATATTTAAGTAGTAGTAGTTTAATTTTAGGAATTCAATATTTAGTATTAATTATAAGTGTATTTATGATTGCATTTTCAAAGAATTCTCAGGGATTACATGATAAAATTGTAAATACAGAAGTTGTTGTTGTTGATACAGTAAAGGAGGATGTTTTATGCGAGAGCGGAAATTAAGTGAACAAGAATTAGTGAGGAGAGAAAAAGCTTTAAATTTAAAAAAATTAGGATATGATCCTTTTGGTTCAAAATATGAACGTAAAGATTTTGCTACTGATGTAAAAAATAAATATAAAGATGTAGATCATGACGAATTTGAAAATATGACAGATACTGCTAAGGTAGCTGGAAGAATTATGTTTATTAGAAAAATGGGAAAGGCTTCTTTTTTCACTATAAAAGATAAGACTGGTTCTATACAAATTTATATTTCTATTAATGATGTAGGTGAAGATAGTTATAGCCTATTTAAAAGTGCTGATATTGGAGATATAGTAGGAGTATTTGGTAAAGTTATGAAAACTAGAACAGGGGAAGTTACAATTAAATGTTTAGAATATACGCCTTTAGTTAAAGCTTTAAGACCACTTCCTGAGAAATTTCATGGACTTACTGATGTTGAAGAACGTTATAGAAGACGTTATGTTGATTTAATTATGAATGATGATTCTAGACATGTTGCTTTTTTAAGGCCTAAAATAATTCGTTCTATTCAAAACTTTTTAGATAATAAAGGTTTTGTAGAAGTAGAAACTCCAGTTTTATCTACCTTATTAACAGGAGCATCTGCTAGACCTTTTATTACTCATCATAATTGTCAAGATCTTGATATGTATCTTAGAATAGCTTTAGAATTACCTTTAAAGAGACTTTTAGTTGGGGGTATGGAAAAGGTTTATGAAATTGGTCGTACTTTTAGAAATGAAGGCATGGATCCTAAACATAATCCGGAATTTACACTTATGGAAGTATATGAAGCTTATTCTGATTTAGAAGGAATGATGGATTTAACAGAAGAAATGTTTTTAAATATTGCTCAAAATGTTATTGGAAAAACAGATTATCATTGGTGTAATTATGATATAAATTTAAAAGAACCTTTTAAAAGAATAAGTATGGTAGATGCTATAAAAGAAAAAACAGGTATTGATTTTAAAAAGGAAATTAGTTTAGATGAAGCTTTAGAATTAGCAAGAGAACATAATATCGAAGTTGCTGAACATGAGAAAACAGTAGGGCATATTATTAATCTTTTCTTTGAAAAATATGTAGAAGAAACTTTAATTCAACCTACTTTCTTATATGGACATCCAATAGAAATTTCTCCACTTACTAAAAAGAATAAAGAGGATCCAAGATTTGTTGATCGTTTTGAATTGTTTATTGGTGGTAGAGAGTTTGCTAATGCTTATACAGAGTTAAATGATCCAGTTGATCAGTTAGAAAGATTTGAAGAACAATTAAAAGAAAAAGATTTAGGTAATGATGAAGCGAATGATATAGATATGGACTTTATTGAAGCCTTGGAATATGGTATGCCACCTGCTGGTGGAGTTGGGTATGGTATTGATAGGTTAGTGATGTTTTTTACAGAACAAGAGAGTATTCGGGATGTAATATTATTTCCTACAATGAAACCTATTGATAAAAATTAAGAGTTATAGTTTAGATTTCTATAATTCTTTTTTATTTTTTTCATAAACTTATTTTGAGGTGATAATATAAAACCTATTATTGGTATTGTAGGAAGAAAATATAGTAGAGATGCTAATATTATTTGTGTTGAAGAAATTAGACTTACTATTATAAAAATTGGGTGTATACCTTTATTAATTTTACCTGTTAACAAAGATATAAAAAAAATTTATAATGCTGAAGAAATTAAAGAAACAGAAGATATTCTTGATTTGTGTGATGGTTTTATTTTACCTGGTGGAGATACTTGGTATCAATTAGATGAAATTGTTATAGATTATGCTATAAAAAATGATAAGCCTCTTTTAGGTATATGTTTAGGAATGCAAGCTTTAAGTAAAGTTTTAAGTGGTGAAGTTTCTATAGCTTATGATAATACTATTAAAAATAATACTTTTATTAATCATTTAGAAATTAATAAAAATTATGCTCATAAAGTTATTATTGCTAAAGATAGTAAGCTTTTTTCTATAATTGGTAAAGAGAAAATTATGGTTAATTCTAGGCATAGTTTTCATGTTCCTTTACTTGATAATAATTATATATGTGCAAAAAGTAGTGATGGTTTAATAGAGGGAGTTGAACTTAAAGATAAATCTTTTATTATTGGTATTCAGTGGCATCCGGAAACAATTTATGATATTGATGAAAATTCAAGAAATTTATTTAAATCTTTTTTAAATCATATTTTAAAAACTTCACAAAAATTTCATTAAAAAATAAGCCAAAAGCTTGTAAACTAAAGTAATTACTCGTATAATTATAGATGGAAGGAGAGATATATATGAAAAAGCATAATACACTTAAAGTTGTTATTATAACATTACTTTTATTTGCTTTATTAACATGGATTTTACCTTGTGCTACTTATCAAACTGAATATACTGAAGTTGGTAGATATCAAGTAGGATTATTTGATTTATTATCATACCAATCAACTGTTTTAGGATATTTTGGTTATGTAGCTTTATTTATTCTAGTAGTAGGTGGTTTCTATGGTGTTTTATATAAAATAGGTGCTTATAGAAATATACTAGATAGTTTATGTAAAAAGTTTAAAGGTAAAGAAGCTATTTGTATAGTTGTTATTATTGCTTTATTAGCTATTTTAACTTCATTTGCGGGCTTACAATTAGCATTGTTAATGGTTTTCCCATTTATTATTTCTTTAATTCTTATGATGGGATATAGTAAAGTCGCAGCGGTTGCTGTTACTGCTGGTAGTGTTGCTGTTGGTTTAATGGGTACTACTTTTGCATATAATACTGTTCAAGTATTACAACAATACTTATCTGTAGAACTTACTGATTTAATTTGGGCTAAGCTAATTATTTTAGTAGTAGGAATTGTATTGTTATCTTTAAGTGTTTTAAAGATCTGTAAGAAAGAAAGTACTAAAAAATGTGATGATAAAGAAGATTATATTCCTGAAGTTAGTATTACTACTACAAAACAAAAGAAATGGCCTTTAATTGTAGTTTTAGATTTAATACTTTTAGTTACTATTTTAGGATTTATTTCTTGGACTAACGCCTTTAATCTTGATATCTTTGATACTGCTACTAATGCTGTTACAGAATTTGAATTGTTTGGCTTCCCAATTTTTGGTAAGATTTTAGGAGCTGTCCCAGCATTTGGTTATTGGACTTTAGTTGAATTAATTACATTAATGTTACTAGCTATTATAATCTTTAAATTTGTTTATAAGATTAAATGGGATGAAGTATTTGATGCTTTTGGTAAAGGTGTAAAAAAAGCTTTAGTACCAGCATTAATTGTATTACTAATTTATACTTGTTTAGTTCTTACTACTTATGATCCTTATCAATTAGTAATTTATAAAGTTATTTTAGGTTTAACTAAAGGCTTTAATATCTTTACAACAGGTCTTGTAATTGTTATTTCAAGTATATTTAATGGAGATCCATTATATGCATTTTATAGTGTTTTACCATATTTTGTAAGTGTTATAACAGATACATCTAACTATCAATTAATAGCAGTTATGTTCCAAACACTTTATGGTATTATTACACTTATTGCTCCTACTAGTATTCCACTTATGTTAACACTTGCTTATACCAAGACATCTTATAAAGATTGGTTTAAGTATATTTGGAAGTTATTAGTGGCTTTACTTGTGGTAGCATTTATTACCTTTACTATCTTATTATTAATTTAACTAATAAGATATAGCTATTAAAATTAATTATAATTTTAGTAGCTTTTTTTTGTCATTTTTTGGGGCCTTTTATTTCTTGATTACTTAGCTTAAATTTCTTTACAATATAAATAGATTGGAGGAATTTTATAATGTTTTCAAGATTTAGTGAAGAAGCTCAAAAGGCTTTAATTTTAGCAAAGGCTGAGATGAATAATTTAAAACACCCATATGTTGGTAGTGAGCATTTATTTTTAGCAATTTTATCTATGAAAGATTTAGAGTTAACTAAGACATTAGCAAGTTATGGGATAACTTATGAAATTTTTAAAAAAGAATTAATTAGAATAGTAGGAGTAGGAAAAGATGCTAATAATTGGTTTTTATATACACCACTTTTAAAAAGAGTTATAGAAACAGCAATTTTAAACAGCAAAGAAAAAGGCGAAGTAGAAGTTAGTGTTAATGAGTTATTTCTTGCTATTTTAGAAGAAGGAGAAGGTGTAGCAATTAGATTATTAATTGGCCTTAATATAGATGTAGATGAAATTTATAATGAAATTTTTAGAGAAGTTAAGATTAATAAAAAGATTTTACATAAAAAATTATTGGTAGAAGAATTTGCTATAAATTTGAATAAGAAAGTTGTTGATAATGAAATTGATCCTGTTATTGGTAGAGATGATGAGATTAAAAGTTTAATTGAAATATTATGTAGACGTGGAAAGAATAATCCTTTATTAATAGGAGAAGCTGGTGTTGGGAAGACAGCAATTGTTGAGGAGTTAGCTAGAAGAATTATTAATGATAAAGTTCCGAAAGCTTTAAAAGGAAAGACTATTTTGTCATTAGCAATGGCTAATTTAGTTGCTGGTACTAAGTATAGAGGTGAATTTGAAGATAGAGTTTCTAAGATTCTTAAAGAATTAGAAGAAAATGATGATATTATAGTCTTTATTGATGAGATTCATACTATAGTTGGTGCTGGAGGAGCTGAAGGAGCGATAGATGCTTCTAATATTATTAAACCAGCTTTAGCAAGAGGAAAAATACAATTAATTGGAGCTACTACTACTTATGAATATCATACTTTTATTGAAAAAGATAAAGCTTTAAATAGACGGTTTCAGTTAATAATGATAGATGAGCCTAGTGTTAATAAAACAAAAGAAATTTTAAAGAAATTAAAATCTTTATATGAGGCATATCATTTTGTTAGTATTAGTGATGATATTATTGATTTGATTGTAGAACTTAGTGATACATATATTTATAATTATTATCAACCAGATAAAGCGATTGATATTTTAGATGAAGTTTGCACTAAAGCTTCATTATTAGAAGGAAAAAATGATATTGAACTTTCTAAAATAAATGAAGAATTAAATAAATTACTTGCTGATAAGAAGAATGCTATTGTTAAACAAGATTTTGCTTTAGCATCTACTTATAAAGAACGGGAAAAAGAATTACTTACTAAGAAGAATGATTTAGAACTTAAATTAATGGTGAAAAGAAAGCCTAGGAAAATTACTAGGGAGATGGTTGCTGATATAATTTATTTAAAGACTAAGATACCAGTTTATGAAATAAATAAAAGTAGTAGAAAAATTATAAATAATTTAGAGAGAAATTTAAATAAGAAAGTTTTAGGTCAAGAAAAAATCATAAAAGATTTATGTAATAGAGTAAAGAAAATACAATTAGGTTTTCAAGAGAAGCCTCATATTCAGTCATTTCTATTTTGTGGTAAAACTGGAGTTGGGAAAACACTTTTGGTTAAAGAATTTGCTAGTCTTTTATATGGTGATGCTAATTTTATTAGACTTGATATGAGTGAATATAAAGAGGCACATACAGTTAGTAAGATTATAGGTGCTCCTCCTGGTTATGTTGGTTTTGATAATCATTTTACTGTTTTGGATACTATTAGGATGCATCCACATTCTGTGGTATTACTTGATGAGATCGAGAAGGCAAGTAGTGAAGTAATGAAATTATTTTTACAGGTCCTTGATGAAGGAATATTAACAGATTCTCGTGGTAGAAAAGTTAGATTTGATAATGTTTTTCTTTTTATGACTACGAATTTAGGCTATTCTAAAGATTCTATTGGTTTTACAGAAAATAATAGCAATGTTGAAATTGAAGATTTTTTAGGTGTGGAATTTGTTAATAGAATAAATAAAATATATTATTTTAATGATATAAATATTAAAGTTATTAACAAAATTGTGGAAAATAAATTAGAACTTTTAAAAAATGCTTTTAAAAAGAAAGATTTGCAAATAAAAGTTTCCCCAAAAATTGTGGATAAAGTTATAAAGATGAGCGAATATGAAAAATTTGGGGCAAGAAGGGTGGATAAAGTTATTGATGAAGTAGTTACGCCTGTTATTGTTGATGCTTGGTATAATGGCAAAAAAGAAATTACTGTTTAATTAATAAATTTATAGCATATAATTAAAATAAGAGATTAGAATTATTATTCTCTTATTTTCTTTTTAATTTCTTGATGTTATAATATACTAAATTAGAAAAACAGGGATGTGATAAAATGAGATTATATAATACACTTACTAGAAGTGTTGAAGAATTTATTCCTATTGATAAAAAAGAAGTAAAAATGTATACTTGTGGTCCTACAGTTTATCATTATGCTCATATTGGTAATTTAAGGACTTATATAATGGAAGATATATTAGAGAAAACTTTAAATATGTTAGGTTACAAAGTTAAACGTTGTATGAATATTACTGACGTTGGACATTTGTCAAGTGACTCTGATAGTGGTGAAGATAAAATGCTAAAAAGTGCTAAAAGAGAACATAAATCAGTATTAGATATTGCTAAGTTTTACACTGATGAGTTTAAAAAAGATACTGAGAAACTTAATATTAAATGGCCTAGTATTGTTAGTCCAGCAACTAGTAATATAGATTTTTATATTAAGATGATAGATAAATTATTAGATAGAGGTTATGCTTATAAAGCTGGAGGAAATGTGTATTTTGATACTTCTAAGCTTGAAGATTATTATATTTTGACTAATCATAAAGTAGATGATATGGTTGTTGGGGTTCGTGAAGGGGTAGAGTTTGATAGTAATAAAAAAAATCAAGCTGATTTTGTTTTGTGGTTTACTAAGTCTAAGTTTGATTCACAAGAGTTAAAATGGGATAGTCCTTTTGGTGTTGGTTATCCTGGGTGGCATATAGAATGTTCTTGTATTGCTATTAAGAATCTTGGAGAATATTTAGATATCCATTGTGGAGGAGTTGATAATATCTTTCCTCATCATACTAATGAAATTGCCCAAAGTGAAGCTTATTTAGGTCATAAATGGTGTAATTATTGGGTACATGGAGAACATTTAAATGATAAAAGTGGCAAGATGAGTAAATCTAAAGGAGATATACTTACTGTTAGTACTTTAGAAGATGCTGGCTATAATCCTTTAAGTTATCGTTATATGTGTTTAGAGTCTCATTATCGTAAACCATTACTTTTTACTTATGAGGCTTTGGGACAAGCCGAGAATGCTTATAAGAAACTTAAGAATAGAGTATCTTTACTTAAAGATGAAGGAGAACTTGATGAGGTGATAGTTAAGACTTATTTAGATAAGTTTAAAGATGCATTATCTGATGATATGAATACAGCGATGGCTTTAACAGTTCTTTATGAAGTATTAAAACTTGATGTAAATGATAAAACAAAGAAAAGTTTAATTGCTAAATTTGATGAAGTTCTTAGTTTAGATTTGTTAAAAAGTGATATAATAGATATTGATAAAGAAGTAGAAGAACTTATAAAGAAAAGAGATTTAGCTAAGAAAGAAAAAAATTATGAAGAAGCTGATAAAATTAGAGATTATTTGCTAACTAAAGGAATAAAATTAATAGATAGTAGAGATGGTACTACTTATCAGAAAATATAGGAGGTATAGATGGGATTTAGTTATGTTTATATTAGTTATATTATGATTATAGTTGCTTTTCTTATTACTCTTGTTGCTGATATTTATCTTAGAACTAGATATAGTAAATATAGAAAGATAGAGGTTAAGAGTAAAATTACTGGTGGAGAAGCGGCTAGAAAAATTTTAAAAAGTAATGGTTTAGAAAATGTTTATGTTGTTGAAACTAAAGGATATTTAACAGATCATTATGATCCTAGATCAAAAGTAGTTAGACTATCAAGTGATATATATAACGGTACTAGTATTGCTAGTGTTTCAGTGGCAGCTCATGAATGTGGTCATGCCCTTCAAGATAAAGAAGGATATTTTTTCCTTAGATTTAGATCTTTCTTAGTTCCTTTTGTTAATTTTAGTTCAAAATTTGGTTATTTGGCCGTTTTAATAGGTTTAATATTTGGAGCGATGAATTTAGCTTATTTAGGAATAGCTTTGTTAGTTATAATTTTATTATTTCAACTTATTACTTTACCAGTTGAACTTAATGCTTCTAAAAGAGGAAAAATGTTTTTAGCTAAAGAAGGTATTGTTGATAGTAGTGAAAAGAGCATGGCTAATCAAATGTTAATGGCTGCTGCTATGACTTATGTAGCTTCTCTTATTACTACACTTATGGAATTACTTAGATTAGTTCTTATGGTTATTGCTAATGATAGAGATTAGACTTATTAGTCTTTTTTCTTTTAGGAGGTGTTTTTTTGGATATTAGATGTATTAATTCTTTAGTACTTGCTTATTTAGGGGATGCAATTTATGAAGAATATATTAGAATATATTTAATTAATAATGGAATTAATAAAGTAAATGATTTGCAAAAAGAATCTATTAATTATGTTAGTGCTAGAAGACAAGCTTATTTTTTAGATAAATTGTTAGTGTCTTCTTTTCTTAATAACGAGGAAATAGATATTGTTAAACGAGCTAGAAATGCTAAAAGTCATGCAAATCCTAAGGGATGTAGTATAATAGAATATAAAAAAGCGACGGCTTTAGAAGCTTTGATTGGCTATTTAAAACTTATTGGCAATATTGATAGAATAGAGGAAATTATTAATTTTATAGTATCTTTAAAATGATAGGAGAAAAGTTATGTTAGTATATGGAAAAAATGTTTCAGAAAGAATTTTAAAAGATGAAAATTTATGTAGAAATATAAAAACTATTTATACTGATGAAGTGTTTTTTAAAAAAAATAGTCTATTATTTAATAATTATTTGAAATCTAAGATAAAAATTAAACGAAATTTTGAACTTGATAATTTGGCAAAAGGGGTTCATCAAGGTATAATTCTTGATATGGAGGACTATCAATATATTTCTTTAGATGAACTGGTACAAAAAGATATTGATTCTGTTATAATTTTAGATCATATAGTTGATCCTCATAATTTTGGAGCGATTATTAGAACAGCAGTAGCAGCTGGAATAGATGCTATTATTGTTCCTAATGATAGACAAGTGTTAGTAAATTCTACTGTGGCTAAAACTAGTGTAGGGGCTATTTATGATATTGATATTGTATTAGTTACAAATTTAAATAATACAATAAAGAAATTAAAAGATAATGGTTTTTGGATATATGGAACTGTTATGAATGGGGAAAATTATACAAATATAGATTATAGTGGAAAAGTATGTCTTGTTATTGGAAATGAAGAAAAAGGAATTAGTAAATTAGTAAAAGAAAATTGTGATTATTTAGTTACTATTCCTATAAGTTCAAAAATAGATAGTTTAAATGCTTCAGTAGCTGCTGGTATTTTAATATATGAAGTAGTCCGAAATAGAAAGTAGGTAATATGAGACATAATGATTTTGAACTTTTAGATTTGATTATGGAAAATGATGAGATTGCATATAATATTATGCTAGATAAGTATAAACCACTTATTTATAAAAAAGCTTTAAAATATTATAAGTATGTTATAAATAATAATTATAGTGGAATTTCATTAAATGATTTTATCTCAGAAGGATTAATAGCTTTTGATAGTGCTGTTAAAACTTTTGATGTTAATAAAAACTATTTATTCTTTTCTTTTTTTATCGTTTGTTTAAAGTCAAGATTTAATATTATGTTACGATCTTTATTTGCTAAGAAGAATAAACCACTTTTACATTATCAAGAGTTAGAGTTTGAAATATGTGATGTTAAACAGATTGATCCTTATATACAAATAGATAATATCTATACTAATCAAATACTAAAAAATTATTTAAATAATATAGATTTCATTGATAGCATTATTTTACAATTGAGATTAAATAATTTTAAATATCGTGAGATTATAGATTTATTAGATGTTAATTCTACTAGAATAAATAGAGTTGTTAATAAAGCTAAAAAGAATTTAAGTTTCTATTTTATCTAAATAATGACCTTGTAAAATAATTAAATTTACTATAAAATTATAATAGGTGATGCCTATGCGAGAAAAAGTTGACAATTTATATAAAGAAACTTTAAAAGAGTGGTGTTCCAATTATCATACTGATAATGAGTTTTTAAAAATGTTTTTTACAATGGATAATACTATGAAATATATTCATAATAATGGTTATTATATTACTAATTTTAATCCTAAAAATATTATTGTTGGTATCACTTCTAATGATGAAAATTATGTTATATTTAATAATTTAGATTTAATGGATGAAGATGTAACTAATAAAATTAATAATAATATATATAATTTGGCTTTTTTAGAAATAGGCCTTTTGTCTGAAACCTTAGATTATTTACGACCAGATTTTCTTAAAGCAAACTTTTCGCAGTTTAAGGTATTTATTCCAGATAATTTAGTAGATTATTATAAGAGAGTTTTGGTTAATCAAGGACATTTTTATCTTACTGATTATTTAGAAACTAAAAATAAAAAAGAAATGGCTAAACTTTCTAAGAGTTTAGATGATGAAAATAAAGGAAGTAGTCAAGGACATAGTTATGTTAAAACGACAGGTCATTATAGTAAAGAGGATAATAATTTGATGGAGTTAGCTTTACCACAAAAAAAGGATAATGATATAGCTGCTTTTGTTACAAATTATGCTTTAGCTTTCGTTATAATTGCTAGTAGTTTATTAATACCTATAATAGCTTTCTTATTAGGACAAAGATAGGATGAAAAGAAATAACTTAATATGTTTATTTCTTTTTTGCTTTATAGAAACTTTGTTTGACTATATATAGAGTTTATGTTATATTTTGGTAGTAGGAAAAAGAGAATTTTATGTTATAATAATAAGCGTTTTAAGGAAGTGGTATTTGTGGATAAAATAATAGTTAAGGGTGCTAGAGAAAATAATTTAAAGAATGTTTCGATAGAATTACCTAAAAATAAATTAATTGTAATGACAGGAGTTAGTGGTAGTGGTAAATCTTCTCTTGCCTTTGATACGATTTATGCTGAAGGACAAAGAAGATATGTAGAGAGTTTATCTGCTTATGCTAGACAGTTTTTAGGGGGAACAGAAAAACCTGATGTAGATTCTATAGAAGGACTTTCTCCTGCTATTAGTATAGACCAGAAAACTACTAGTAAGAATCCTCGTAGTACAGTTGGTACGGTTACAGAAATATATGATTACTTACGTCTTTTATTTGCAAGAGTAGGGGTACCATATTGTCCTAATCATAATATTCCAATAACTAGTCAAAGTATTGAAGAAATGACTAATAAAATATTAGAACGTGATATGGGAACTAAACTTGTTATAATGGCTCCTGTTGTTCATGGGGAGAAAGGTACTCATAAAGATTTACTTGATGATTTAAGAAAACAAGGATTTGTTAGAGTTAGAGTAAATGGAGAGATGCATGATTTAACTGAGGAGATTAATTTAGAGAAAAATAAGAAGTCTAATATTGAAGTAATTGTTGATAGAATTGTCTTAAAAGATGGTATTAGAAGTAGACTTTTTGAGTCACTTGAAGTTGCAACTAAGCTTAGTAAAGGTAAAGTAGTGGTTGATTTTCTTGGAAGTGGTGAAGTTGTTTATTCAGAAGATTTTGCATGCCCATATTGTGATTTTTCACTACCTGAACTTGAACCTCGTTTATTTAGTTTTAATGCTCCTTATGGAGCATGTCCTGAATGTAAAGGGCTTGGTATAAAATTAAAAATTGATCCTGATTTAGTTGTTCCTGATAAGAGTAAATCTTTAAAAGATGGGGCGATTGTTACTCTTGGTGATGATACTGATAACATTTATTATAAAAGACTTGAGTGTATGTGTAAGCATTATAAGATTAGTACTAGCAAGCCTTTTAAGAAGTTAACAGAAAAAGAGAAAGACTTAATTCTTTATGGAAGTGATGAGTTAATTCATTTTAACTATAAATCTAAAAGTGGTAATGTTACTAATCAGACTGATTATTATGAAGGTATTATCAATAACTTAGAACGTCGTTATATGGAAACATCTAGTGGTTGGATTAGAGAATGGTTAGAGAAGTTTATGATTGAACAAACTTGTGAAGTATGTAATGGAGCTAGACTTGCTGATAATGTGTTATCTGTTAAAGTAGGAGATAAAAGTATCTATGAAGTAACCTTAATGAGTATTAAAGAACTTATTCCTTTTTTTGATAATCTTAAATTAAGTGAAGAAAAAATGCAAATAGCTGATCTTATTTTAAAAGAAATTAAATCACGTTTATCGTTCTTAAAAAATGTAGGACTTGAGTATTTAACTCTTGCTAGAAGTGCTGGAACATTAAGTGGTGGTGAAGCGCAAAGAATTAGACTTGCAACTCAAATTGGTTCTCGGTTAACAGGTGTTTTATATGTTTTAGATGAACCTAGTATAGGCCTTCATCAAAGAGATAATGATAGACTTATTAATTCTTTACTTGAAATGAGAGATTTAGGAAATACGTTAATAGTAGTAGAACATGATACAGATACTATGCTAGCTGCTGATTATTTGGTTGATGTAGGTCCTCTTGCGGGTGATAATGGTGGTAAAATTGTGGCTAAAGGGACACCAGAAGAAGTAATGAAATGTGATGATAGTATTACTGGACGTTATTTAAGTGGAAAAGAGTGTATACCTGTACCTAAAATAAGAAGAAAAGGTAATGGTAAATTTATAACTATTAAAGGTGCCGCTGAAAATAATCTAAAAAATATAGATGTTAAAATTCCTTTAGGGACTTTTACTTGTATAACAGGAGTTAGTGGAAGTGGTAAAAGTAGTTTAATAAACGAAATACTTGTTAAAGCTGCTGCTAATACTTTATATAAATCTAAAGTGAAACCAGGTAAACATAAAAAAATACTGGGCCTTGATAATATTGATAAATTAGTAGATATATCACAAAGTCCAATTGGTAGAACCCCAAGAAGTAATCCAGCTACTTATACAGGAGTATTTGATGATATTAGAGAGTTATTTACTAATACTAAAGAAGCTAAAATGTATGGTTTTCTTAAAAATAGATTTTCTTTTAATGTAAAAGGTGGTAGATGTGAAGCTTGTCATGGTGATGGAGTTAAAAAAATAGAGATGCATTTTTTACCTGATGTTTATGTTCCTTGTGAAGTATGTCATGGTACAAGGTATAATAGAGAAACTTTAAACATTTATTATAAAGAGAAGAATATTGCTGATGTTTTAGATATGCGTGTT
The DNA here is from genome assembly GCA_946494015.1 of uncultured Mycoplasmatota bacterium. Taxonomy (GTDB): domain Bacteria; phylum Bacillota_I; class Bacilli_A; order RF39; family UBA660; genus Onthousia. The sequence goes on from CAMMBL010000002.1 coordinate 47,921, forward strand.
AGTGAAGCTTTAGAATTTTTTAGTAATGTTCCTAAAATTAAAAATAAACTTCAAGTTCTTGAAGATGTAGGTCTTGGTTATATTAAATTAGGACAAAGTGCTCCTACTTTATCTGGAGGAGAGGCGGAAAGAGTTAAACTTGCTAAAGAGTTGCAGAAAAAAGCGACAGGAAAGACATTATATGTTTTAGATGAACCAACGACAGGATTACATTCAGCTGATATTAAGAAGCTACTTGCAATTTTACAAAAAATAGTTGATAATAAAGATACCGTAGTAGTTATTGAACATAACCTTGATGTTATTAAATGTGCTGATCATATTATTGATTTAGGGCCTGAAGGTGGAGATTTAGGTGGCAATGTTGTTGCTATTGGTACACCTGAAGAAATTAGTGAGGTTAAAGAATCTTATACAGGTAAATTTTTAAAGAAAATTTTAAAGTGAAAATAGGAGGCTAAAATGAGAATAATTGTAGCGACAAAAGAAAAAATCAGGTTAAATAGATTTTTAGAATGGCTTTTGTACTTTACAAGTTATTCTTTAGTCTTCTTTTTAATTTCAAAAGTATTTAAATCATTTTATATAGATCCAGCTCATCCTATATTTTTTTCAATACTAGCTTCATTTATTATTTATATTTTAAATAAGACAGTTAAACCAATTCTTGTTAGATTAACAATACCAGTTACAGCTTTGACTCTTGGATTATTTTATCCTTTTATAAATTTGTTTATTTTAAAACTTACAGATTGGATATTAGGTAAATATTTTAATCTTTTAGATATTTGGGTAGCTCTTGTTATTTCTATATTAATTTCTGTTGTAAACGTTTTAATAGAGGAATTTGTGATTAAACCTATTATTAGAAAGGTTAAACATCATGGATAGAGTACTTTTAGATTTAGGGGTTATAAAAATATATTATTATTCACTATTTATTTTTTTAGGTATTTTAGTAGGTATTTTAGTAGTGTTTTTAGAACTTAGAAAAGAAAAGGTTAATAAAGATAAATTTTTTGATATGTTTTTCTATACAATTATCTTTGCTTTTATAGGGGCCAGAGTTTATTATGTTTTATTTAATTTATCATATTATTTATCTAATCCTTTAGAAATATTTTATATATGGCATGGAGGTCTTGCTATTCATGGAGGCATACTCGGCGGACTTTTATATCTTTGGTATTATAGTAGAAAACATAAATTAAATCTTTTGAAACTTTTGGATATACTAGTAGTAGGTCTTATTATAGGACAAGCGATAGGTAGATGGGGTAACTTCTTTAATAGTGAAGCTTATGGATATGTTACATCATATGGTTATTTAAAGAGCTTATATATACCAGAATTTATTATTAGAGGTATGTATATTAATGGCGATTATTATATGCCAACATTCTTCTTTGAGTCATGTTGGAATGTAATTGGTTTTATAATTCTTTTAGTAATTAGAAAGTTTTATAAAAATTTAAAGACAGGACAATTGTTAGGATTTTATCTGATGTGGTATTCATTTATTAGATTTATTATAGAAGGAATGAGACTAGATAGTTTAATGTTAGGTTCTGTTAGAGTGGCTCAGCTTGTATCAGTTGTTTTGTTTGCTATAGGTGTTTATTTTGTTTTTATTCGTAAGAGTAAAAAAATATATAAAAAGGAGAAGATTTATGAATAATAAATATAAAGTAGTTATAATTGGCTGTGGGGTAGCAGGAATGACCGCAGCTTTATACTTAAATAGGGCAGGTATTGATTGTGTTATTTTAGAGAAGTCTATGCCGGGAGGACAGATAGTTGATAATGGAAATATTATGAACTTTCCTTCATATGAATCTATCAGTGGAAGTGATTTAGCTTTAAAGATGTTAAAACAGATTACTGATTTAGGGGTTCCTGTAAAATATGAAGAAGTTATTGATATTAAAGTAGATAAAGGGAAAAAGGTCATTACTAGTAAGGGTGATTATATCTGTGATTATGTAATAATTGCTACAGGTCGTAAGCCTAAATTACTTGGAGTTAAAGGTGAAGATGAACTTAGAACTAAAGGAATAAGTTATTGTGCTGTTTGTGATGGGTCTTTATATAAAGATAAAAATGTAGTTGTTGTGGGTGCAAGTGATGCAGCTTTTGAAGGAGCGATATACTTAAGTAAATTGGCTTCATCTGTTACTGTTTTATATCGTAATGAGTTTAGAGCGAAAGCTTATTTACAAGAGATTATTAAAAAAATAGACAATATTTCTTTTGTAAGAGGAGAAGTAGCAAGTTTTTCTAAAGATGATAAAATTACTATTAAGACAAAAGATGATAAAAATATAATTACTGATGGTGTTTTTATTTATATAGGACAAGTTCCTAATGCTAATTTTGCTTCTGAGTTAAATATTTTAGATGATAAGGGTTATATTAAAACAGATAATAATTTAATGACTTCTATAGATGGAATTTATGCTATTGGTGATAGTCTTAATAAAAATGATTATCAAATAGTTATAGCTATGGGAGAAGCAGCCCGGGTTGCTTTAGAAATTTCAAGGAAGGTGTAGATTATGAATAAAAAAGTAGTGGTTTTTGGGGGTGGGACAGGACTTTCTTATTTACTTAAAGGACTTAAAGATTTTCCTTTAGATATAACAGCGGTTATTACTGTTTCTGATAGTGGAAGAAGTACAGGTAAATTAAGAGAAGAATTTCATGTTCCCGCAGTAGGCGATATTAGACAAGTACTTACAAGTTTATCTTCAACCAGTAAAAATATTAAAAAAATGCTAGAGTATCGCTTTAATACTACTAGTGATTTGGATGGTCATGCGTTAGGTAATTTAATATTAATTTCTCTTTTAAATATTACTGGAAGTTTAAAAGAATCTATCGCTGAATTATGTACACTTTTAGATATTAAAAATAAAGTATTACCTTTAACAGAGGATGCTAATATTACTTTAATGGCTGAAATGACTGATAAGACAATTATTGAAGGAGAAGAAAATATTACTAAATGTGATAAAAAAGTAAAAAGACTTTTTTATAAAGAAGAACCTAAAGTATTAGATGAAGTTAAAGATGCTATTAAAGATGCTGATTTAGTTATTTTTAGTATGGGTAGTCTTTATACTAGTTTACTTCCTCATCTTATTTCTAAAGAAATTATAACTAGTTTGGATATGACAAAAGCTAATATTATGTACTTGTGTAATATTGTAACCCAACCGGGTGAAACAGATGATTTTACTGTAAGTGATCATATTAAGCTTATTAATAGTTATTTAGGTAAACATAAATTAGATGTTGTTATTGCTTCTAATTCTAAAATTAGTGAAGAAATGGCTTTAAGGTATGCTAATGAAGAAAGGAAAGATCCTGTGAAAATTGATTATCCTGTTTTATCTAAATTAGATACAGAATTTATTGAAGCTGACTTACTTACAATTGCTGATAATACTTTAAAACATCATAGTCAGAAACTTAGTGCTTTAATTTTTTCATATTTAATGAGGTGATAGTTATGTCTTTTACAGTTAAAGTAAAAAATGAGATAACAACATTAGATATTTCGGAAACAGCTAAAATAGCTTTAATTTCAGCATTTTTTCGAAATAATTATCAATTAATTGATGGGAATCTTGTAGTTAGTAGTGAAAATGATAGAGTTATTTCATATTTAAAAGAGTTATTTGATAGTTATGAAGAAATTTCTTATAAAGAGGAATTTCTTGATAATAATAATTTTAGTAAAAATAAACTTAAGGCTTTGATTATTATAAAAGGTTTTGATTTTATTAAAGATGCTTTTTGTTTAACTGATATGGTGGTTCCTAATTATTTAGTTGAATCTGATGATGATATTAGGGGTTATTTAAGAGGAGTTTTTCTTAGTAGTGGAAGTATTAATGATCCTAAAACAAGTAGATATCATTTAGAGTTTTTAATTAATAAAAAGGATGAAGTTGTTTTTGTTCAGAAACTTCTTAATAATTATTTATTAAATGCTAAATTACTTAATCGTGATAAAGGATATATGTTATATATTAAAGAAGCTGATAAGATTAGTGATTTTTTAAAAATTATTGGTGTGACTAAGGCGGTTTTATACTATGAAGAAATAAGAGTATATAGAGATAAAAAAAATAAGACTAATCGTCTTAATAATTGTGAACAAGCTAATATGGATCGGGTTTTACAAACATCTTTAGAACAGTTAAAGTATATTAAAACATTAGAAGATAATTTAGCGATTGAATTGCTTGATGAGAAAACAAAAGAAGCTTTAGAATATCGAAAAAAATATCAAGAAGCATCGCTTAAAGAGTTAAGTGAAATTATAAGTTTGGAAACTGGTAAATCTATAACTAAATCTGGTTTAAATCATCGATTTAGAAAAATAAAAGAACTGGCTATGAAGTTTATGAATTAAGAAAATCATTAATAATTAATGATTTTCTTAGAGAACTTTATCTATTAGTCCATAGTTTTTAGCCTCTTTAGCTTCAAGAAAATAATCTCTTTCTGTATCTTGTTCAATTTTTTCAAGCTTTTGTCCTGTATTTTCGGCTAATATTTTATTAAGCTTTTTTTTCGTTTTTAGAATATGTTCTGCGGCTATTTTTATTTCTGTTGCTTGTCCTTCAGCACCTCCAAGGGGTTGATGAATCATTACTTCACTATTAGGTAAGGCGTATCTTTTACCTTTTTTACCACTTGAAAGAAGAAAAGCGGCCATAGAAGCTGATAAGCCCATACAAATTGTTGAAACATCGCTTTTTATTAAATTCATAGTATCATAAATAGCAAAACCTGCTGTTACTGATCCACCAGGTGAGTTTATATATAAAGATATATCATTATGATTTAATGAATCTAAATATAAAAGTTCAGCGACAATTGTATTTGCTACTTCATCATTAATAGTTCCACTTAATATAATAATTCTATTTTTTAATAATTTAGAAAAAATATCATAGCTTCTTTCACCATTTATTTCTTTGTCAACAATCATTGGTATTAAATTCATGTTATCACCTACTTCTACTATATCCAAATATAATTTAAATTATACCTTACAAGATGTGGCAAATTTATTAGACTTTGTATGTTAATTTTGATATAATCGATTATAGAGTAAGAGGGTGTTATAATGATTGAAGAAATTAAAGTAGTAGTTAATGATAAAGAGGAAATTGTTCCTCGTGGTATTACTTTATTACAACTTAGTAAAGAATATCAAAAAGATTATCGCTTTCCTATAATACTTGCAAGTGTTAATAATGTATATAAAGAACTTAGTTATGTTATTAATGAACCTTGTGGTATTCATTTTTATGATTTAAATTCTAAAATTGGAAATAGGGCACATATTGCTGGTCTTACCTTTCTTTTAGTAGTAGCAGTTAAAGAAATATTTGGTTTAGATGCTAATATTAAAGTAATGCATTCTATTGATAAAGGTATTTATATAGAAACAAGTTTCCCTTTAACGGAAACAATTTTAAAATCTATTGCTAAGAAAATGTTAAAATTAATAGAGATGGATTTAGCTATTACTAAAGTTAGTGTAGAAAGAATATCAGCTATTCATTATTTTGAGAGTATTAATGATTTATCAAAAGCAAGAATAATGAAGTATAATACTAATACTTTTATTACTCTTTATAGACTTTCTAATTATTATAATTATTTTTATCATCAAATGCCACCATCTACTTCTAGTTTGAAAGAGTTTAAACTTACCTATTTAAATGATAATGGATTTGTTTTACAGTTTCCTACAGCTTTTTCTCATAATCAAATTAAACCTTATGTTCATCATGAAAATATGTTTAAAGTATTTAAAGAATGTAGAGATTGGACTAAACTTATGAAAATCGAAACTGTAGCTGATTTAAATGAAGTTGTAAGTAAAGGTAAGATTGCTGATTTAATTAGAATAGATGAAACTTTACAGAGTAATAGACTTTTAAATGTAGCAAAAAAAATAGTTGCTTCTAAAAAAGATAAAAAAATTATTTTACTTGCTGGTCCTTCTTCTAGTGGTAAAACTACTACTACTACTAAACTTTGTATGTATTTAAGAAGTTTTGGTCTTAATCCTAAGATGATTAGTATGGATAATTATTTTGTTGATAGAGATAATACGCCTTTAGATGAAAAAGGTGAAAAAGATTATGAAGCTTTTGAAGCAGTTGATAACAAATTATTAACTAAACAAATTACAGATTTATTAGAGGGTAAAGAGGTTATGGCACCTATATATGATTTTAAGGCTGGAGTTAAAGAGTTTGTTAAAGAATTAAAACTAGAAAAAGATGATATTCTTTTAATAGAAGGTATACATGCTTTAAATCCTAAAGTTTTAAAAGATATTCCTATGAAAAATAAATTTAAGATTTATTTATCAGCTTTAACTGAACTTAATATAGATAACCATAATCGTTTTCCAACTACAGATAATCGCCTTTTAAGAAGAATTATTAGAGATAATAGAACAAGAGGATATAACGTTGTTGATACTTTGAAAGTCTGGTCTAATGTAAGAAGGGGAGAGGAAAAATATATTTTTCCTTATCAAGATGAAGCGGATGTTACTATTAATACAGCTTTAATTTATGAACTTGGAGTTTTAAAAACTTATGTAGAACCACTTTTATATTCTGTTGATGAAGATTCTATTTATTATGAAGAAGCGAAAAGACTTCTTAATATTTTGGGACTTATTTTACCTATTCCAAGTGAGAGTATTCCAGCTGATTCTATAATTAGAGAATTTATTGGAGGTAGTTGTTTTCATGAATAAAAAAACTTGATGTTAATAAATTTATCAAGTTTTTTTAAATTTTTATAAATTTATCTTTGCTTACCCCACAAATAGGACATTTCCAATCATCTTCTAGATCTTCAAATTTAACTTTTTCTTTAGCATCATCATAAATATAGCCACATATACTACATTTATATTTATTACTAGTAAAATTATTATTTTCTTCTATATATGTTGGGGCTTTCTTAGGAGCTTTACCTTTTAATTTTTCATGATAATACTTATATGTCATTGGTGTATTATTAGTTAGTTTTTTAGTTTCTTTTATTTCAATTATAAAAATATCATGAGTATTTACATCAATTACTTTAATAACATTTCCTATTAAATAACCACACATATCTTCTGTTACTATTGGTAAATTACTAATAGTTGTCCATTTAATATTTGTAAATTTATCAGTATCTTTTGATGAGAAATAACCAAACTTGGCAATAATTTCTTTATTTGTTTGTTCTGATAGAATTGAAATAGCACACTTTTTAGTTTCTTTTAAAACTTTATTAGTATAGTTTTCTTTGTTTAAACTAATAGAAACAGTCGGATTTTTAGAAGTTATTTGTGATAGAGTATTAATAAAACAGCCTATGTTTTTATCATTTTCTTTTGTAGTTATTATATACATTCCATAACTAATATCATTAAATATTGCTAAATCCATTTAATCATCCCTTTCTTTTTTATTATATCAAAGAAGTTGATTTTTGTAATTTGTTATGCTATTTTTAGAATATACTAAAATATTGGAGGTATTATGAGTAAATTTGATAAAGATTATGTTGAATTATTAAAAGAAATTTTATCTAAAGGGGTAGAAGTAGAGAATAGAACTGGTATTAATACTTTTAAAATTCCTAGTTATAATTTTGAATTTGATTTGCAAAATGAATTTCCTATTTTGCAGACAAAACAAACATTTTATAAAAATGCAATAATTTAGATGCTTTGGATTTGGCAAATGCAATCTAATGATGTTAGAGAACTTCATAAACGGGGCGTTCATATTTGGGACGAATGGATGGTTGATGAAGATGGAATTTATCGTATTTATGAACCTGTTACAGATAAATATGATAAAGATAAAGAAGTAGTTGTATATGATCCTTTAAGTGTTCCTGTAGAGAATCCTACAGGTGAATTGAAACCTAAATATAATGAAGATGGTAAAATAATGACTGCTAAAAGTTTAATAGAAGGTAAAAATATTAAAGAGGCTAAATTTTTTGGTAAGGAGTATGCTTATACAATTGGGACTGCTTATGGATTTATTACTAATAGATATAAACATACACAAAACTTAATTAATACTTTAAGAAATAATAAAATAGATCGGCGAATGGTTAAAAGTTTATGGCAAGATGAGTTTTTAAGAACAGCGGTATTACCTTCTTGTGTATGGTCAACAGAATGGGATGTTACTGCTGATACTTTAAATTTATCTGTTCATCAAAGAAGTTGTGATACTCCTTTAGGTTTACCTTTTAATGTAACACAGTATGCAACGCTTTTAAAAATGATTGCCCAAGTTACAGATTTGGAAGCTGGTAAGATAAATTATTCTATTAAAGATGCTCATATTTATGTTAATCAAATAGATGGTATTAAAGAACAAATAGCTAGATATAAAAGATATAGAGAGCTTTTAAATCAATATAAAGATCATTTTAATGATTTTAAGAATTATGAAATGTCTTTGAATTTATTTATTGATAAATTGGAAGAAAGACCAGATATTTTAGAAACTGAATATATTAAAAATTGTAAATTAGATAAGAAGATTATTGATATTATTGAAAGTGAAGAAAAACCTTATTTGTGGTTAGATAAAAATATAAAAGAATTTTCTTCTTTTGATAATTCAAAAGAATTAAAACATAGTAAGATAAAAAGTTATAAGCATATGGGAAGAATTGATTTTCCAATTGCTCAGTAATTTGCTATTTTCTATTGACAATAAAATATCTTAATGCTATATTATGTATGCTGGTTTAAATTTAATTTTGCCTTAGGCAAAATTTTATTTAAAACTAAATATGATACACCTGGATATGTGTAAAGAAAGGAGCGATATATTACAATGCCTACAGTAAATCAATTAGTACATAAAGGTAGAGGGAAAAAGGTTCGTAAGAGTAAAGCACCAGTGCTTTTAGTAGGAGTTAATTCAATTAGAAGAAAGCAAACAAATAATCCATCTCCTCAAAAACGTGGAGTTTGTACTCGTGTTGGTACAAAAACACCTAAGAAACCAAACTCAGCTTTACGTAAGTATGCTCGTGTTAGATTAAGTAATGGTAAGGAAGTAGATACTTATATTCCTGGTATTGGACATAACTTACAAGAGCATAGTGTTGTATTAGTTCGTGGTGGACGTGTTAAGGACTTAATCGGAGTTCGTTATCATATTATTCGTGGCGCACTAGATACAGCAGGAGTTAAAGATAGAAAACAAGGCCGTAGTAAATATGGGGCTAAAAAACCTAAGAAATAATAGATAGAAGAATTTGGAAGGAGGATAAATTATGCGTAAAAGACGTGCTGTTAAAAGAGATATTTTACCAGATCCTATATATAAGTCTAAGACTGTTGCTAAACTTATTAATACAGTTATGCTTGATGGTAAAAAAGGTGTTGCACAAACTATTGTTTATGATGCTTTTAATATCGTTAAAGAGAAAACTGGTAAAGATGCATTAGAAACTTTTAATGAAGCAATGGAAAACATTAGACCTGCTTTAGAAGTTAAATCTAGGAGAGTAGGTGGAGCTAATTATCAAGTTCCTCAAGAAGTTACTCCAGCAAGAGCTGAAGCATTAGCACTTCGTTGGTTAGTTGGTTTTTCAAGAAAACGTGGAGGACGTGGAATGGCTGATAATTTAGCTAGTGAAATTATAGATGCATCTAATGGTACAGGTGCTGCTGTTAAAAAACGTGAAGATACCCACAGAATGGCTGAAGCTAATAAGGCTTATGCTCATTACCGTTGGTAGGAAGGAGAAATTATGGCAAGAGATACGTCATTAGAAAAAACAAGAAACTTTGGAATTATGGCTCATATCGATGCTGGTAAGACAACAACTACTGAACGTATATTATTCCATGGTGGTAATATCCATAAAATTGGGGAAACTCATGATGGAGCTAGTCAAATGGATTGGATGGAACAAGAAAAAGAACGTGGTATTACCATAACTAGTGCTGCTACTACAGTACATTGGAAAAATCATCGTTTCAATATTATTGATACTCCAGGACATGTTGATTTTACTATCGAAGTTAGCCGTAGTTTAAGAGTTTTAGATGGTTCTGTAGCTTTGCTTGATGCTCAAGCTGGTGTTGAACCGCAAATGGAAACAGTTTGGAGACAAGCTGATGAATTTATGGTACCTAGAATTATCTTTGCAAATAAAATGGGTAAAATGGGTGCTGACTTTAATTATAGTCTTAAATCAATTAAAGATCGTTTAGGAGTTAATGCTAAACCAATAGAATGGCCTATTGGAGCTGAAGATGATTTCCGTGGAGTTATTGATTTAGTTACTATGAAAGCAATAGAGTTTGATGGTAAACCTGAAGAAGATGCTAAGGAAATTGAAATTCCAGCTGATTTAAAAGATTTAGTAGAAGAAAAGCATGCTGATTTAATTGATAGTGTAGCTGAATATGATGATGAAATGATGGAAACATATTTGGATGGTAAAGAAGTAACTGTTGAGATGATTAAACGTGCTATTCGTAAAGGATGTCTTGCAACTAAGTTTTTCCCAGTTATGTGTGGAGATGCTTTAGGTAATAAAGGGATTAAACCTTTAATGGATGCTGTTATTGATTATTTACCAAGTCCTTTGGATGTTGAATCAATTAAAGGACATAACTTAAAAGGTGAAGAAGAAGTTCGCCATCCAAGTGATTCTGAACCATTTAGTGCTTTAGCATTTAAAGTTATGACTGATCCATTTGTTGGACGTCTAACATTCTTTAGAGTTTATTCAGGTCACTTAGCTAGTGGTAGTTATGTACTTAATTCTACAAAAGATTCTAAAGAAAGAATTGGTCGTATTTTACAAATGCATGCTAATAACCGTAAAGAAATTAGTGATGTTTATACTGGTGATATAGCCGCTGCTGTTGGACTTAAAAATACTACTACAGGAGATACATTATGTGATGAGAAGAAACCTATTATTTTAGAGAAACTTATTGTTCCTGAGCCAGTTATTCAACTTGCTGTTGAACCTAAATCTAAAGCTGATCAAGATAAAATGGCACTTGCATTACAAAAACTTGCTGAAGAAGATCCAACATTTAAAGTACATACTGATCATGAAACAGGTCAAACTGTTATCGCTGGTATGGGTGAGTTACATCTTGATGTTTTAGTTGATCGTATGAAACGTGAGTTCCATGTTGAAGCGAACGTTGGTGCTCCACAAGTTGCTTATCGTGAAACTATTAAGCAAGCAGCTGAGTGTGAAGGTAAATATATTAAACAATCTGGTGGTCGTGGACAATATGGTCACGTTTGGATTAAATTTGAACCAAATCCTGATAAAGGTTATGAATTTGTTGATCAAATCGTAGGTGGTGTTGTTCCTCGTGAATATATTCCTGTTGTTGATAAGGGATTACAAGAAGCAATGCAAACTGGTATTTTAGCAGGATACCCTATGATTGATATTAAAGCAACATTATTTGATGGTTCATACCATGATGTAGACTCTAGTGAAATGGCATTTAAAATTGCTGCATCTATGGCTTTAAAAGAAGCTAAGAATAAGTGTCAAGCAACATTACTTGAACCAATCATGAAAGTTGATGTTACTACACCTGATGAATATTTTGGTAATGTTATGGGTGATTTAACTAGTCGTCGTGGTCGTCCACTTGGACAAGAATCTCTTGGAAATGTGGTTAAATTATCAGCAATGGTTCCACTTTCTGAGATGTTTGGATATGCTACTAACTTACGTAGTAATACTCAAGGTAGAGGTAACTTTGTAATGACATTTGATCATTATGAAGAAGTACCTAAAAATATTGCTGAAGATATAATTAAAAAGAGTGGAAATTAAAAAATAAACTCATAAATTTAGTTCTAAACAGTTGCAAATTTAGTGATTGTTAGATAAAATATAAATTGTATAAAAAAAGAGGAGGAAAAAAATATGGCAAAACAAAAATTTGATCGTACTAAACCACATGTTAATATTGGAACAATTGGTCATGTTGATCATGGTAAAACTACATTAACTGCAGCTATTACTAAATGTTTACATGATAAAAACCCAGCGTGGGCTGATTTTACAGATTATGCAAACATTGATAAAGCTCCAGAAGAAAGAGAACGTGGTATTACAATTAATACTGCACATGTTGAATATCAAACTGAAAAACGTCATTATGCTCACGTTGATTGTCCAGGACATGCTGATTATGTTAAAAACATGATCACAGGTGCTGCTCAAATGGATGGTGCAATTCTTGTAATTGCTGCTACTGATGGAGCTATGGCTCAAACTCGTGAACATATCCTATTATCACGTCAAGTTGGAGTACCTCGTATGGTTGTATTCTTAAACAAATGTGATATGGTTGATGATGAAGAATTAATCGATTTAGTTGAAATGGAAGTTCGTGACTTATTAAATGAATATGGTTATGAAGGAGATGAAACTCCAGTTATTAGAGGTTCTGCTCTTAAAGCTCTTGAAGGAGATCCTAAGTATGTTCAAGCTATCTATGATTTAATGGATGCTGTTGATAGTTGGATTCCAACTCCTGAACGTGATACTGATAAACCATTCTTAATGAGTATCGAAGATGTATTCACTATTACAGGTCGTGGTACAGTTGTTACTGGACGTGTTGAACGTGGACAATTAAAACTTAATGATGAAGTTGAAATCGTAGGTATTCGTGAAACTCAAAAGACAGTTGTTACTGGTATCGAAATGTTTAGAAAACAACTTGATTATGCGGAAGCAGGAGATAATGCGGGAGTTTTACTTCGTGGTATTTCTCGTGAACAAGTTGAACGTGGACAAGTTTTAGCTAAACCAGGAAGTGTACATCCACATCATAAATTTAAAGCTGAAGTTTATGTACTTAGCAAAGAAGAAGGTGGACGTCATACTCCATTCTTCAGTAACTATCGTCCACAATTCTATTTCAGAACTACTGATGTTACTGGTGTAATTACTTTACCTGAAGGTGTTGAAATGGTTATGCCAGGTGATAATGTAACAATGGAAGTTGAATTAATTCATCCAATTGCTATTGAAAAAGGTACTAAGTTCTCTATCCGTGAAGGTGGACGTACTGTTGGTGCTGGTGTTGTTTCTGAAATTGAAGGATAATAGAAACCAATTAAGAAGCCTTAGGGCTTCTTTTTTTCTTTAATGTATGTTATACTTTTTATGGTGTTTAATATGAAAAAGAAAGAGATTATTTTAGGGGTTATAGGAGTAATTTTATTAGTAGTATTGGCTTTTTTTGTTTCTAATGCAATACATAAATATAATGTTAAGAATAATAAAGAAGTCAAGGAAAATGAGTCTGTTAAAAAAGAAAAACAATTCAAAATAGATGGTAAAAGAATTTTATTTAAAACTTATCGTGTTGATCAAAGTTTCTTTTTAAATGTTCCTTCTATTTTTAAAATGTTAGATGAAGCGACATTAAAAGAAAAATATAACTATAATACTCGTCCTGAACTTGTTTTTACAAGTGCGGATGATTTAGAACATATTTTTATTAGTACTACTGATGAAGATATGACTGATGAAGGATTAAAGACATATCTTGATAATAGAGTATCTACGCTTACTAATATGACAGTTTTAGATAATGATATTTACCCAAAATATGATAAAACATTTGCAAAATTAGTGGCATATGATACTAATACTTATTATAATCTTAGATTTTTTACTCTTAATAATAAACTTGTTACTGTTGAGTTTAATACACCTACAAGCGTTTATTTAGATTGGGAAGATGTTGTTAATGAAGTTATGAATAATATTTGTTTTGATGAAGATGATATAAAAAAATATTCTAATGATTAGAATATTTTTTTACTATTTTTTCTTTTCCTTGTTTAAATTTTTATATAAGTTATATGGGAGAGAATTTATTACTAATTCAAATTCACCAATATATTCAGTAATAAGAGAGTTAAACCCTAATTTCATTTCATTTAAACCACTAAATTTGGTTATTTTTTCAAATTCACCACTAACAGCATTTAAATTTATATATTTTAGATTCATTTTTTTGTAGTCATTTATCATTTTCCATTTTATAAGATAATTAGGATTAAGACTTCTAAACTTTTGATTAAATCCTTCTATGATTAAATAACAAACATTATCATAAATTAAGTTAAAACAACTTCCAATTAATAAACCATTAGGATTATCTTTTAATAGTTTAGTTGCCCATACTAAATTCTTTTTATAAACACTAACTAATTTATCTGATTCAATTTTTTCATTAATTAATCTTTTTTTAACATTATTATTATCTGTAGTTTGAATTTTATTTGCTAAGGTATTATTTACTTCAATTTCTTTTTCATACTGGATTCTATTTGTTATAACAAATGTTTCTGTATTTAACTTGGCAAAATATATATCTATGTGGTTTTCAAAATTATTATAAAGATCTATATAATATTCTATAGGTCGATTATATTTTTTCTTTACGAATTCATAGAATATTGGTATTTCATTTTTTCCACCTTTATATATTTCTACACCACTTCTAATAGCTTTTTTAATTTTATTACGGACTCTTTTTTCAAAACTCTTATATATATCTTGAATATTTTTATTTAATATTACAATAGCTTCAAATCTTGGTTTTTCATTTTCAAAGAAAAGATTAGGTCCTAAATATTCAAAACCAGCGGTTTTTAAGTTTTCAATAATTACATTACCTTCATTATTAATATTAACAATCTTTCCATTTCTTTCTCTAATATTAAGAGGTACATATGGATCTATTTTTAAAGTCATAAAACCTTGCTTACTTAATAGTTTTTTAATACGGTTTGTTAATTCATTTATATTATTAGCATTTGTATAATCAATTAAAAGTCCTCTTGGAGCATAGGCAATCTTATAGTTCATAAATACTTCTTTATAAAGAAGTAAAGATGCTCCTAATAAGGAGTTATTGTCATCAATTATACCTATGTAATGAATATCATAACCTTGATTTTTTATAGTTCTTCCATAAGATGATGTTTGATAATAATTGCGATATTTATGTTTATTTGCAAAATTGTTAAATGTTATTTCATCTAAGGTTATTATTTTCATGTTTTTCCTCCTAAAAGATATAGTTTCTTTATAAATTATATCAATATATTATTTATTTTTCAATCATTGAGGGTTTATTAATTTAGATAATTTAGTATAATAGTATTGGAGGAAAGCTTATGTTTGAAAATAAAAAAATATTAGTTTTAGGAATGGCTCGTAGTGGTTATGAAATTTCTAAATATTTAAGTAAATATCACAATACTATTATTTTAAATGATGGTGGTGATGTTAGTAAACAAGATAGTAAGAAGGTTTTAGAACTTGAAAAATTAGGAGTTGCTTTAATCTTTGGTAGTCATCCTGATGATTTAGTTGATGATAGTTTTGATTATATAATTAAAAATCCTGGTATTCCTAATAATCATAAATATGTACTTAAGGCGCGTGAACTAGGAATTGAAGTTATTAATGAGGCAGAAGTAGCTTATAGATTATTACCCGAAGATGTTACTTTAATTGGTATTACAGGTACTA
The DNA here is from genome assembly GCA_946494015.1 of uncultured Mycoplasmatota bacterium. Taxonomy (GTDB): domain Bacteria; phylum Bacillota_I; class Bacilli_A; order RF39; family UBA660; genus Onthousia. Next base: position 63,542 of record CAMMBL010000002.1, read on the forward strand.
ATGGGAAAACAACAACAACAACTCTTACGTATGAGATGATTAAAAAGTCAGGGAAAAGAGTACATTTAGCAGGTAATATAGGGTATCCTTTATGTAGTTTTTTAGATAAATTAGAATGTGGAGATATTATTGTTATGGAAGTATCTTGTCAACAACTTGCTAATATGAAAGAGTTTAATCCTCATATTGCTTTAATGACTAATTTATCAGAAGCTCATATAGATTTCTTTGGTAGTTATGATAAATATAAAGAAGTTAAACTTAAACTTTTTGCTAATCAAACAGAAGATGATATAGCGATTTTAAATATAGAAAATGAAGATGTTATAAAAGGAACTGCAAATATTAAAAGCAATGTTAAATACTTTTCTTCTAAACGAGAAATAAATGGTGCATATCTTTTAAATAATAAAATTTATTATTATGATGAATTTATTCTTAATAGAGATGAATTTTTGCTTAAAGGTGATCATAATGTAGAAAATGCTCTTGGGGCTTTAATGATTGCTAAAGAAGTAGGTGTTGATGATGAATCAATAATATCTGTGTTAAAAACATTTACTGGAGTTAGACATAGATTAGAGTTTATTGATAAAGTTAAAGGTGTAGAATATTATAATGATACAGAAGCGACTAATACTAAATGTACGCAGATAGCTTTAGCATCATTTGATAAGAATGTTATTTTAATACTTGGAGGATTAGAAAGAGGACAAGATTTTCATGATTTAGATAAATATATTAGTCCTGTTAAAGAAATTGTTGGTATTGGAGAGTGTCGAAATAGAGTTAAAGAATATGGAGATAGTATAGGAATAAAAACAACTATTTATGAGAAATTAAGTGATGCGATGAATTATATTAGTAATATTGCAAAAGATGGGGATACGGTATTGCTTAGTCCTTCTTCAGCTTCTTGGGATCAATATAGGCAATGTGAAGATAGAGGAGATGAATTTAAAGATATAGTTAAATCTTTTAAAGAAAAAATATGAACCATACATAGTTCATATTTTTTGTTAAGGAAAACCCCTAGATAGTCTAGGGGTTCAGTAAAGCTTTAGCGATGAGTTGAAAATAAAAACTCCTTCTAATATAATATGAGTTGCGACTGCCAAGAAGCAACCATAATATTAGAAAGAGTACATTTATAATGAAAGAAATCAAAATAAATGATATAAAGAGTTTAGCACATACAACGTGGAATTGTAAATATCATATAGTATTTGCACCAAAGTATAGACGAAAAGTCTTTTACGCAAGTAAAAGGTTAGAAATAGGATAAATATTAAGACAATTATGTGAATGGAAAGGTGTAACAATAATAGAAGCGGAAGTTTGTCCCGATCATATACATATGTTACTAGAAATACCACTTAAATATAGTGTGTCATCATTCATGGAATTTCTGAAAGGTAAAAGTAGCTTGATGATATATAGTAGGTGGGCAAGCGCAAGGTATCAATATAGAAATAGAGAGTTTTGGTGTAGAGGATATTATGCTGATACTGTAGGAAAAAATACAAGAAAAATAAAAGAATATATAGCAAATCAACTAAAAGAAGATCAATTAAGTGGACAGATGACACTTGAAGATTTTGACCCTTTTAAAGGGTAGCAAGTAATGAATGCTTTTGGCAGTTGAGTTAGACACTTTAGTGAGTGCCAGTAGTATAGCCTTTTAGGCGAAAAAGAAAAACTACTAGCTATGATAGTGGAAATTTATTATTATGCAAAACATCAGTTTTGCATTCAAAACCACCAGCTAGCTGATGTAAATAGTAAAGAGCGAGCCCATCAAAAAACATATAAATCTCCTCCTGTTATAATATAAATGATTTGCCAATCAAATATAAAAAACAGGAGGAGATTTATATGTTAAAAACAAAAATGAAGTCAAAAGATATAGATGAGAGGCAATTGTTCCATACAAAATATAATTGTATGTACTATATTGTGTTTATTAGATAACTAAAAAATAATGTTACTAGTGGTAAAATAGTGTTATAATATAGTTGCTTAGAAAGGATGATTTTATGAATATAAAAAATATTATAGGTAGAGAAATATTAGATTCAAGGGGTAATCCTACTGTTGAAGTTGATGTAATACTAGATAATGGTGTTATGGGTAGAGCAGCTGTTCCTAGTGGTGCTTCTACAGGGGAACGTGAAGCTTTAGAAATGCGAGATGGTGATAAGAATAGATTTAATGGTAAAGGAGTATTAAAAGCTGTTAATAATATTAATACTATTTTACATGATAATTTAATTGGAATGGATGTTACCAAACAAAAAGAAATAGATTATAAAATGATAGAGTTGGATGGTACTAAGACAAAGAGTAAATTAGGTGCTAATGCTATACTTGGTGTTTCTATGGCTTGTTTAAAAGCTGCAGCTATTGCTAGTGGAAAAAAGTTATATGAATATGTTGGTTATGGGAAAACTTTACCTGTACCTATGATGAATATTATTAATGGAGGAGCTCATGCAGATAATTCATTAGATTTTCAAGAGTATATGATTATTCCACAACGTGATACTATTCATGAAAGAGTTAGAGTTGGTGCTGAAGTTTTTCATAGTCTTAAGAATGTTTTAAAAGAAAAAGGATATGCTACTAGTGTTGGAGATGAAGGTGGTTTTGCTCCTAATCTTAAAACTAATAAAGAAGGATTTGAATTAATTACTGAAGCTGTAAAACGTGCTGGATATGAGCCAGGAAAAGATGTTTGTTATGCTATTGATGTAGCAGCTAGTGAGTTCTATAGTGATGGTAAATATAACCTTGTAGGAGAGGGAAAGGTACTTAGTACTGATGAGTTAATTAAATATTATGAAGATTTAATTAATACATATCCTATTATTTCTATTGAAGACCCAGTAGATGAGAATGACTTTCAAGGATTTAGTAAAGTAACTGCATTACTTGGTGATAAGATTCAACTTGTTGGTGATGATTTATTCGTTACTAATAAAGAATGTTTACAAAAAGGTATCGATAATAAAGCTGGTAATGCAATTCTATTAAAAGTAAATCAAATCGGTACTATTACTGAAACTCTTGAAACTATAAAACTTGCTAAAGAAAATAATTATAAAACTATTATTTCTCATAGAAGTGGTGAAACTGAAGATACAACTATCGCTGATCTTGCTGTAGGACTTGATCTTGGACAAATTAAAACAGGTTCTATGTCTAGAACTGATAGAATGTGTAAGTATAATCAATTATTGAGAATTGAGGAGGAACTTAGTAAATAAGTTCTTTTTCTTGCATTCAATTTTATTCTATGCTATTATATTGATAGTTTGAAACTATATATAAGCGGAGGTGTTAATTATATGCAAATAGCTTTATTAATTGTGTCAATTTTATTGATAATAATTGTTTTATTACAAAGTGGTAAAGCTGAATCAGCAGCACAAATTCTTTCTGGTAATTCTTCAGATTTATTTAAAAATAGAAAAGAAAGAGGGAGTGAATTAGTTATTACTAGAATAACTATGGTACTTGGATTTGTTTTTTTTGTTATATGTTTAGTTGATTCATTTATGTAAAAATATATATTAAATATAAAGAAGAAGAAAAAACTTTTTCTTTCAGGCTGTTGACAAAGTGGTATGTTTAATTCGAACATATCACTTTTTGTTTGAT
>CAMMBL010000003.1 GCA_946494015.1 uncultured Mycoplasmatota bacterium
AGTAAATACCCCCTCTGAAACCAGTACCAAATATTGACATAACTCCCAACGGGTGTTCATCATCTTTTACCTACTCCTTCCTTCTATCTTCTTATAACTTTATGTTAACATATTTAGATAACATCAATCAACAATAAATTTTAATTACTTTTATCTTTTAAACTAACACCATAAAACTCCCTAACTTTTTCTTCTATTTCATTACATAAATCTTTTTTATCTTTTAACAATAATTTAACATTCTCTTTACCTTGGCCTAATTTTTCACCATTATATGAATACCAAGCACCAGTTTTATCAACAACCCCAGCTTCAACACCTAAATCAATTATTTCCCCTTCCCTAGAAATACCTTCACCATACATGATATCAACAACTGCACTTTTGAAAGGTGGAGCCACTTTATTCTTAACTACTTTAACAGTAGTTTTATTTCCCATTATTTTATCACCAACTTTAAGTTGTTCATTACGTCTAATATCAAGTCTAATTGTAGAATAAAACTTTAAAGCCCTTCCTCCTGGAGTTGTTTCTGGATTACCAAACATTACTCCAACCTTTTCTCTTAATTGATTAATAAAAATAGCAATTGTATTAGTTTTATTAATAGTACCAGAAAGTTTTCTTAAAGCTTGACTCATAAGTCTAGCTTGAAGCCCAACATGAGAATCACCCATCTCACCATTTATCTCAGCTTGTGGCACTAAAGCCGCTACTGAATCAATAACAACAATATTAACAGCTTCACTTCTAACTAAAGCTTCACATATTTCAAGAGCCTGTTCTCCCGTATCTGGTTGCGACAAAATAAGCTCATTAGTATTAACTCCTAATCTTTTAGCATAAACAGGATCCAATGCATGTTCAGCATCAATAAAAGCCGCCCTTCCTCCTTCTTTTTGAACTTCTGCAATAGCTTGCAACGCAAAGGTAGTTTTACCACTAGACTCGGGTCCATATATTTCGATAATCCTACCTTTAGGATATCCACCAATACCAAGAGCAATATCTAAACTTAAACATCCACTTGATACAACATCCATTTTCATATGAGGATTATCCCCTAAACGCATAACAGCACCTTTACCAAATTGTTTTTCTATATCAGCTAAAACTTGTTCTAAATTTTTATCTTTATTTATTTTACTACTAGCAACTTTACTCATAAATTCCTCCCAAAAATCAATCACAATACCATTTTATAAAGATACAATAAAAATGTCAAGCCAATTTCGAACAAAAGTTTGTTAAAATTAAAAATTTTTTAACATACAAAATTAAAAATTAAATTTCTTAATTAGTAATTTTTAATTTTTATAAAGAAAAAAAGAACAATTTTAAATTTGCTCCTCCTCTTTAAAAATCAACTTTTTATTAAGATTAAAATATTCAATCATTGAAATAATCGACATGATAGTTGCAAAATAAAGTAAAAAATCAGCAACTCTTATATTCCATAATTCAAATGGTAAATTATAAAAAAATGTTAAAACTAAACCGACCATCATAGATGCTGTTTTAATCTTTCCTGATTTAATAGCAGCAACAACCTTTCCTTTACTAGAAGCTTCCATTTTAATTGCATCTACTATTATATCTCTAAATATAATAACAACAGGAACAACAACAGGAATAAATCCTTTATAAGATAAAATAATTAAAGCCGTATTAACTAAAGCCTTATCAGCAATAGCATCTAACATTTTTCCAAGATCTGTAACTTGATTATTTTTCCTAGCTAAATACCCATCAAAAAAATCAGTTAAACTAGCTAACATAAAAATAACACCTGCAACTAAATATTCCGTTTTAATATAAACACCAGAAACATATATTTGCGGAAAACTTACTCCAAGCAAATAAAATGGAAAAATCAAAATTATAATCATTACAACAGTTAAGATTATTCTTAACATAGTCAATTTAGTAGGTAAATTCATAAACTTTTATTCCTTTCAATTCACTAGAAATAGCTGGTTCTTTATTAACCGTTTTTATTACAATTATTGAAATAATAATAGCACTCACAAAAATAACAATACCTAAAACTATAGGTAATTTTTTAATTTTATTCTTATATACTTTTGTATAAGGAGATTGAACTTTCTTAGTGCTTTTTTCTTTCTCAGCTGCTTCTTTTTTCTTTTTCGCTTCCATTATATCATCTAAAGATATTTTAGAAGTATGTTCAAATAAGAAATCATTAAATTCATCTTGTACTTTAATAGGATCAAGTCCTAAATATTTTGCATAATCTTTAATTAAATCTTTTAAATAATAAACATCTTTAAAAGCTCTAACATTTGCACTTTCTATATTTTCAAGAAGTAAAACATCTACACCTAAATCAGTTGCTGCTTCTTCAAGACTAACACCATTACTACGTCTAACATCCTGAAGATATTCACCCAATTCTTTCATTACTCACCTCTTATAATTAATATTTAATAAGCCATGTTCTGTACCTATTTCTAGGTGACAAGTATCTATCTACTATTTCTAGTTCTCAAAAAAATTCATTTCTCTTTTTGAAACTCCCCTACCATAATTTGGGTTTCTCACTCGTGGGGTTTACCGCGTTTCACTTTTTAGTTTCCTAAAAAATCGTCACTGTGGCACTTTATAAGTCTTTACCATAGAAACTCCTTAGGTAAAGACTAAGCCGTTAGTGTAAAAACACTACCTTAAGTTATTTTTTCCTTAAGCACGAACACTACAATCATCTCAGACTGTGTGAGCATGGACTTTCCTCTAAGAATAAATTCTCAGCACTTGTCTAAAATATTAATCATTTTCTCTACCATATACTTCTTTTTCAAGCTGACTTAATCTTCTTAAAATATCAAGATTATTAAATTCAGCTGTATCAGTACTATTTCTAGCAATTTCAACATTCACTTTAGCATTTCTAAGATCTTGTTTCAAAGTCATTATCTCTCTTAAAAGTTCAGCTTTTTCTTTTTCTAAACTATCAATAATTGCAAAAAATTGCTCATAATCGCCAATAATAACATCAAGAAATTGATCAACTTCTTTTAAACGATAACCTCTAGTGTCAATCTTAAAATCTTTCTCTAAAATCTCTTGTGGCGTTAATGTAATTTTATTCTGATACATCTAAATCACCAATCCCTTTACACTACTTATTTTAAGAAATATCTGTTATTTTGTCAATCTTTTCCGAATAACTTCTACTTCATTTAATCTCAAAGCTAATTTAATATTATTATTAATTTTTGTTAAAAGAAAAATAACATCTTTATTATTCAATTTAATCGCATCCTTTCTTTATATTTTTATAATAAAAAGTTTTTTAGCAAAGAACAACAAATTCGACAAAACTATATTTTCTTTGACAAATAAAAAAAATTGAGTATAATAAAGTCAGTTTTTAAGAGGTGTAATAATGACTATAATTGAAAAAATAAATGAATGTTTAAATAATAAAGATCTACAAAAACTTTTAGAAGTTAAAGACTATATAAGTTTTTTTGCCAATGACTGGTTTTATCTATTTGAAAAGAAGAAAAAAATATTAGAAAAGATGCTTGTTTTAACAGAGGATGGTAGTACTAATAGAATTCGTTTTAAAGGAAATAATATTGCTTTTAGTTTAGGTAAAGATCCCATGGAAAAATTTTATTTAGACCATCTTTTACTAGGTGATATTAAAAATGAAGAATTCATATTTTCATTAAGACATCAATATTTAGAAAATGATGAAGTTATTGCTGTAAAATTAGTAGATAATGGTATTTTACATACTTTTAATATTAGTAAAAATTCTTTAAGTATTGAAAAAACATATGCTAAAGAAATCGATTATACTAATTATAATAAGGATGAGGAAGTAACTTATGAAACACAAATTTTTAATTTAAAAAAAGAAAACAATGAAATAAAGGTTTGGAATAATATTGATAATAAAGAACATGAACAAGATATTATGAAAGAATTTCAAATATTAGAAAATTTTTATCCAACAATAACTAGTTATATTAGTGGATATCTTCCATTCTTATCTGAATGTATTATTAATACTAAAAATATTCAAAAAGAAAAAACTAAAATCTATAAAATTAAAAGAAAAACAACAAACAATTAGACAAATAAGTAAATAAAATTCTTATTTGTCTTTTATTATAGCTATTTTTGTATAAATATAGTATAATTATATTAGGTGATACAAATGAATTATCCTACTGGGATAAAAAAAAGTCATAATGTAATTATCAACTATAGTCATAGAGGAATGACACTAGAAGATGATATAAATCAAACTAATAAATACTATAGAGATAATGATATTGCATATATATATAAAAAACCTACACCTATAAAAGTTACAAAAGTAGATTTTAGAAAAGATAGAACTTCAACTATTAAAGAAGCTTTTTATGAAGAACCATCTACTACTGATTATAATGGTATTTACAAAGGATTTTATATTGACTTTGAAGCAAAAGAGACCAAAAATAAAACATCATTCCCACTAGCTAATATTCATAAACACCAATTAAAACATTTAGAAAATATTATAAGACATGGGGGAATCGGCTTTATAGTTGTACGTTTTAGTATGCTAAATGAAACATATCTATTAAAAGCAGAAGACCTTTTTTCTTTTACTAAAAGCAGCCAAAGAAAATCAATACCAAGATCTTATTTTAAAGATAAAGGAAAAATGCTAAAAGAAAGCTTTAGGCCACGATTAGACTATTTAAAAGTAATAGATAATTTTTTGGAGGTAAAAAATAATGACAAAGAAAAAGACAAATAAAAATAAAAAAAATAATTTACTAATTCCTATAGCAATTATTTATATAATTCTAATTATAATTAGCTATTTTATACTAGGATTATTAGTAACTGTTTTTATGGGCGTTGGTATCTTAATAATAATAGGTATTGCCAAACTAGTAGATAGTGTAAAAAATAAACCTAAGCAAAAAAAGATAGTTAATACTATTTTAATTATAATTTTATCTATTGGTATATTAGTTATGCTAGCTGGGATAGTCTTTATGATTTATATAGCTATTTCAGCTAATTCAAAATTTGATGCTAGCAAACTAGATAGTAGTGAACCAACTGTTTTATATGATATAAATGGTGATGAATATGCTAAACTTGGTAATGAAATGAGAGATAAAGTAACGTATGATGAATTACCTGAAGTATTAGTTGATGCTATTGTAGCTACTGAAGATTCAAGATTCTTTCAACATAATGGATTTGATGCTCCAAGATTCTTTAAAGCTTCTTTAGGACAATTAATAGGTAATTCAGATGCTGGTGGAGCTTCTACTTTATCTATGCAAGTAATTAAAAACAAATTAACATCACGAGTAGCATCTGGAATAGATGGAATTATTAGAAAATTCCAAGATATATATCTAGCTATTTTCAAACTTGAAAAAAATTATACTAAAGAACAAATAATAGAGTTTTATGTAAACAATCATGGATTAGGTGGAAATATATATGGTGTTAGTCAAGCAGCTAGAGTATACTTTAATAAAGATATTCAAGACTTAAATCTTGCTGAAGCTAGTATTATTGCTGGAATGTTCCAAGCTCCTAATACATATCGTCCTACTAATGAAGAAAATATAGAGGCTGTTACTAAACGTCGTAATACTGTTTTATACTTAATGGAACGACATGGATATATTTCTAAAGAAGAAAGAGAAATAGCAAGTTCAATTAGTGTTGAAAGTCTAGTCAATTATAATGAAACAGCTGATATTAGTGGTAATAGTGAATATCAAGGATATATTGATACAGTAGTAGCGGAAGTAGAAGATAAATATGATGCTAATCCATACACTACTCCAATGAAAATTTATACTAATTTAGATCGAGAAAAACAAGATGGTGTTAATCGAGTTATGAATGGAGAAAGCTATACTTGGATTAATGATGTTATTCAAAGTGGAGTTTCTGTACTTGATAGTGAAACAGGAAAAATACTAGCTATAGGAGCTGGTAGAAATAAAACGGGAGTTAATACTCTTAATTATGCTACAAGTATAAAAAGACAACCTGGATCGACTGCAAAACCATTATTTGATTATGGACCATTAATTGAATACAATAATGCTTCAACTTTTGGATATAATGATGGAAAAGATAACTATAAAATGTTTGTAGATGAACCATATTCCTATACTAATGGCAAAGAAATTAACAACTGGGATGGTAAATTTATGGGTAATATGACTACAAGGAGAGCTCTTTCTTTATCAAGAAATATTCCAGCTCTAAAAGCATTCCAACAAGTTGACAATTCTAAAATAATTGAATTTGTAGAAAAATTAGGAATTAAACCAGAAGTAGAAAATGGTAAAATTCATGAAGCTCATGCTCTAGGTGCTTTTGATGGTGTTAATTCCCTTCAAATGGCAGCAGCTTATGCGGCATTCTCTAATGGTGGCTATTATAATGAACCATATTCTGTAAGTAAAGTTGTCTTTACTCAAAGTGGTGAAGAATATGAACATAAAAATAAAAAAGAAAAAGTAATGGAAGATTCTACTGCTTTTATGATTACAAGTATACTAGATGATACTAGTATTACTGGTGGAGGAGCAATTGATAAAGTTGCTATGAAAACTGGTACTACAAATTTTGATGAAAACTATCGTAAACAATTAGGGATGGCTGATGATGCTATTAGAGATTCATGGGTTATTGGTTATACAACTAAAACAGTAATTGGATTATGGTATGGTTATAAAGAAACTACCCCTGAATCTGTTGCTCAAGGCTATTATTGCCATAACTTAGCTGGTACAGTTCAACGTGATAGATTATTTACTGCCTTATCTAATGAAGTATTTGAAAAGAATAAAGAAGATTTTAAAATGCCTGATAGCGTTGTTAAAGTACCATTAGTAGCTAACAGTAGTACAGCTAAAGTAGCTGGTACAGGTTATACTGGTTCCATAATATATGAATACTTTAAAAAAGATCATGAACCAACAGGTAAACAAGAAATAAGCAATTTATCAGCGCCAAGTAATTTAACAGCTACTTATAAAAATGGTAGTGTTCATCTAAATTGGACTGGAGTTAATCCAGGAGTTACTGATTCTTCTTATGGTGAATTTGGATACAATGTATATCTAAATAATACGCTATTAGGATTTACAACTAATACAAGTTATACAGTTAATAATCCTAGTAATCCATATGGTACTTATAAAGTAATTGCTACTTTCAAAAATTATGATGGTCTAGATAGTACAGCTGCTACTTATGAATTAAAGAAAAGTAGTGCTAATTTAAAAATTAATGCCAGTAGTATAAATGTTGATAAATTCTATATAAATGATATAACTAAATACTTAACTGTATATGATGGTAGTACTAATGTAACAAGTCAAACTAGTAATTGGACATTATCAAGTATTTCAGGACCTACAACCTCAACAGCTACAACAGTTTTATCAACACCAGGTACTTATACCTTAAAATATCGCTTTACCTATGATGGTGAAACTAAAGAAACAGGTAACATAACGGTTACTATAAATGAAAAGAAAGAACCTGAAATATCAGAGCCTAGTACTGATCCTACAACCTAAAAAAGAAGCTTATTTTAACAGCTTCTTTTCTTTTTTACAAATATTTTTTAACTCACAATTATCACATAGAGGTTTAACTGCTTTACAATAATATCTTCCAAATAAAACTAACTGTAAGTGTCTTTTAGCCCAAACTTCACGTTTAAATGCTCTTTTAAGTTTTTCTTCTACTTCTATAACACTATCCTTTTCTTTAGCAAGATATAATCTTTTAGAAACTCTTTCCACATGAGTATCTACCGCTATAGCCGGTATATTATAAAATTCACTTAAAAATACATTAACTGTTTTCCTTCCTACTCCTGGAAAAGATTCTAATATCTTTCTACTTTTAGGAACTCTACCATCATACTTAAAACACAACAATTTAGCTATTTCTTTAACATATAAAGCCTTTTTATGATAAGACCCTATTGGCCTTAAAATATCTTCCAAATCTTCTAAATTAGCCTTAGATAAACTATCAAGATTAGGATACTTTTCTAATAAAATAGGCATAACACTATTAACACGTTTATCTGTAGACTGTGCACTTAAAACAATAGCAATCAATAATTCATAATCCGTATTATAATTAAGTTCACATTTAGGATCAGGAAATAAATAATCTAAATAATTTTCAATAATTTTTACTCTATTCTCTTTCTTCATCATCATCAAACCAATCATAATCAAATACTTCAATTGGTTCATTTAACTCCTTACTTTTCTTATTTAAAAAATGAATAACATCTTCTTTAGTCTTAATTCCCTTTTTATCCCATTCATATAATATTCTATCTATATATCTAATACTAGAAACCCCATTTAAAGAAGCCTCTTTAACCGCTTCTATTATCACTTCATTATTAAAATTACTAGCCCAAGCTTTAATAAATTCTATTTCACTAGAATTCAAAGTCCTACCAAATTCTTTTTCTATAATTGAAAATACATTCTCATCCAATTCATTATTAACATTATCATCAACTACCTCATCTAGCATAATACTAGTAATTTTTTCATAAAACAAACTTAAATTTATTTTTTCTTCTATTGTTCCCTTATCATTTTTATAAGTATCTATAACTAATAATTTTTTATCATTTAAAGAAGATATTAATGTTAAAACTTCAACAGTTTTTAATCCTAAATCTTCAGATATTCTAACTGGATTAAAAGTAATCAAATTACCTTTTCCTTTTAAATACATTAAGAAAAAAAACTCATCTAAACTTATATCTAATTTCTTATAACATTTATAAAAACTTAAGGGTACAACAATATTATCTTCTTTTAATAAATCAACTAGAAACTTTTCTTTCATCGCTACCCTCCTTTAACAAATTAAGATATATTTCTTTCGCTAAAAGTAATAGATCTTCTTTTTTATTAGCAACTTTTAACTCAAGAATATAATTCTCTATCTCTTGCCAAATTTCACGTAAAACAGGTCCTTCTTCAATATCTAAAGTACTCATAATATCATAAGAATCTATTACTATATCACTTCTTTTATGAATAGGCATATCTTCATATAAATCAACAACTTTCTTTTTATCATATCCCATTATTTCAGAAGCAACTGTACAAACATATAAATCATAATCATATAAAGTTCTAACTGCCAAAGGATTCTTATCTAATGCTTCTCTTATACTACTCATCAAATTAAGTTCATTTCTAGTAAAAGGATATATATCATCAACTTCTAATAAAGTCCAAATTCCAATAACTTGGCTACAAGGCTTTACCTTATTAAGATTTTTTAACTCTAAAAAATTAGTAAGTTCTAATTCTTTAAGTAATTTAATTCCTTTAATTAAATTATTACTACTAAAGATTTTATCTAGTTCTTCTTTCTTTCTATTTACAGATAAATCCTTTAATAAATATTTATCTTGTCTAATCGCCTCTTTTAAACTACCATCTAGTTCAAAATCTAAAGTAGTTGCAAATCTAATAGCCCGTAATATTCTAAGAGAATCAAAAGAAATTGATTTTAAAGGATCGACAACCGTTTTAATTATTTTTTTATCTATATCTCCTTTATTATTTAATAAATCAATTATATTACCAAATTTATCCATACATATAGTATTAATAGTAAAATCCCTTCTTTTTAAATCTGTTTTTAAATCATTTACATAAGTTATAACATCAGGATGTCTATTATCACTATAACAATATTCACATCTATAAGTAGTAATTTCAAATCTAATACCATCTAAATATATACTAACACTTCCATATGAAGCATTCTCTAAATTAGCATTAGGAAATATCTTAATTAATTCCTTAGGTTTAGCATTAGTAGTAATATCTACATCATTAGATTTAACCCCCATTAAATAATCTCTAACAAATCCTCCTACTATATATGCTTCATAAGAATTATCTTCAATCATATTTAAAACTTTTAAGGCTGTATCTAACATTATTATATCACCACTACTATTGTATCACATTTAATTTATTTTTTTAAATTATAAAATTATAGACTATCCAAATAATAAAGTATAATCCATATTAAAAGAAATATTATATTAATAATATAAAAACCTATTTTTGAAGTTTTATGTCTAAATAAAAGCATTGCTAAAAAAGCTCCTAATGCTCCTCCTAAAACACTAAAACCAAATAATAGTTTTTCACTAATTCTATAATACCCAAAAACTGCTAGAAATTTATCTATTCCATAAAATATAAAAGTAAAAATATTAATCCAAATTAAATATATATACATAAAGAAAAAAAGCCATTACTGGCTAATTTTAATTTACTGCGTCTTTAAGAGCAGATCCTGCTTTAAATGAAACAACATTTCTAGCTTCAATTTGAACAGTTTCTCCAGTTCTAGGATTACGTCCTTCACGTGCTGCTCTTTTTGATACACTAAATGTACCAAAACCAACTAGTGGAACTTTATCTCCTTTAGCTAATGCTTCAGCAATAGCTTCACAAAATGCATCAGTAGCACGTACTGCATCAGCTTTAGTTAAACCAGCTTTTTCAGCAACAGCTTCGATTAATTCTACTTTTTTCATTTAAAAACCTCCTATTATATTAAGCATATCTTGCTTACATAATAAGGATACCATGAAAGCCTTTTTAAATCAATGATTTTTAGTGTTTTTAAAGATAAAAATAAAACAGTTATTTTTATTAAAATATTTTTATAACTGTTTTATATTTCTTGATTTTTTATTTAATTACTAGGAATTTTTAATATTTGACCAACAGACAATAAATTAGTTGTTAAATTATTCAAAGATTTAATTGCATCTACTGTTGTATTAAATCTATTAGCTATACTCCATAAACTATCTCCACTTTTAACCGTATAATTAACAGGAGTTATATTATTAGAAGATGGTATAAGTAAAACTTGACCTATAGAAAGTAAATTAGATGTTAAACTATTGGCATCTTTTAAAGCTGCAACTGTAACTCCAAATTGATTGGCAATACTCCATAGACTATCTCCAGACTTTACAGTATAAGTATTTGTAGTTATATTATCATTATCATTATTATTATCTTCTTCTAAATCATCACTAGCACTAATACCAGGAATAATCAAAGACTGTCCTATGCTTAAAGTATCACTAATTAAGTCATTTGCATCCCTTATTTCTTGAACTGTAATTCCAAATTTCCTAGCTATACTCCAAAGGTTATCTCCAGATACATTTTTTATGTAACATTTTTAAATGTAAATATAATATCTATCGTTTTGTCCTGATAGATATAAATTTTTTCAACCAAATTTATTATCAATTCTCTAGTTGGATTTTCTAATGATAAAAATTCATTAATATATTTTTCTATCATTTTATTATCTATTTTATTGGATTCACTATTTTCATTTTTAAGATTATCAATACTTGATTTATTATTTTCTATTTCATGCTTTAGATTTTCACTAACTCTTATATATTGTTCTTCATCAATAATACCCTTTAACATATTCATATAATTTTTATCCAAAGTTTCAGTTAAGTTATTATTTGCAAATTCTAAACTTTCTATTTGCTTTTTTATTTTTAAAGTATTATCTATAGGGCTTATATTACCAATAGATTCTTTTACCTTATTTCTATCTAAATACTTTTTGCAAACTCCTTTTATATTATCTAAAATAATCCTTTCTAGATTTTCATAATTGTTTGTATGAGTTGTGCAAACATGATATTTAGAATATGTTCTGTAATAATCACAAGTGGTATAACTTCTACCTGTTTTATTTTGGTATCTAATTGTTATTCTGTGTTTACAATCTCCACAATATAAAAGCCCATCTAATAAATAAAATCTTTTTTTATCAGGTCTTTTAACATTTTTAGGTAGTAAAGTTTGTACATAATTAAATTTATCTCTATCAATAATTGCCTCATGGGTATTCTCAACTATAATATAGTCATTGGGGTTATTTTTAACCGTCTTTTTAAGTTTATAATTAATCTTTTTAGTTTTACCTTGAACTGTATCTCCTACATATATCTGATTAGTAAGTATTGCTTTTACAGTAGTATCAACCCATATACCATATTCTTGGCTTATACAATTTGTATTTATGCACTTTGTATTCCATACATAATTATAATAAGATGCTGGAGTTTTAATTTTTCTTTCTGTAAGATATTGTGCTATATAATGGTAGGTATTACCTTTTAGTGCTAAATCAAATATCAATTTAACAGTATCTGCTTGTTCAACATTCACTACTAAATGATTTTTATTTGTTGGATCTTTTATATAACCAAAAGGACATCTACCAGATACATATAATCCTTCTTTCATTCTAGAATGTAAACTTGTTTTAACTTTTTTAGAAATATCTTTAGCATACATATCATTCATTATTGCTTTAAAAGGTGCTATGTCATTATTAGTATTATCTATAAATGTGTCTATACCATCATTAATAGCAATATACCTAACATTTTTATTTGGAAAATACTTTTCTATTAATTCACCTGTACCAATATAATCTCTACCTAATCTAGACATGTCTTTGGTAATAATCATATTGATTTTACCAAGTTCAATATCTTTCATCATTTTTTTGAATGCTGGTCTATCAAAATTAGTTCCTGAAAATCCATCATCAACATATTCATCTACTACTATGTAATTATTTTCTTTAACATATTGTTTTAGTAAACTTCTTTGACTAATAACACTATCAGATTCTATTTTTCCATCATCTCTTGATAATCTTATATATAATCCTACTTTAAAACTACTATTCCCAATCATTAATTATTTCTCCTTTCCTTTTGGGAATAATGAGTATGATTGAATGGTAGCTCTAAATTTAAAATATTACAAGTCTTATTAATCTTTTTTTGTAATTCAATTTTTAATACTTCAGTTATTGTTTCGTTTAAAGATTTTCCATTTTCTTTAAACTTTAAATTAACTTTGTATTCAACCATAGAGTTTATTACCTCCATTTAAACCTATGGCATTAACTTTAATTTTAGTAATATTATTTGGTATGCATATTACATACTCAAAAATATTACTTAACTTCATATTCCTCCATTATATTTTTCATAAACATCATCTCCTTTTGCATGGATGATACCTCTTTAAAATATAGGAGTCAAGTTATATTTTTATTGTTAATTTTTTATATTATCCTAAAATTCAAAAAAATTAATTAATTACTGATTAGCAGGATAAGAAGTAGGCGCCTTGATCCTTATTTTTCTTTATAAAATAAGTAAAATAGTAGGTGCCATTCTTATTTTGCACTTGCAAAATTCATCCTATTTTATAGGTTTATATTAAGGTTAAATATAAACAATATAAAATTTTAAGACAATAAAAAATCATCCTTTTTTCCAATTTTTATTAAAAATAGTAGGATGATTAAATTTTTATTTTTGTTTAATGGTTTTTAATTTTTCATCATAATAATTAAACATCTTCTGAATTATATTATCACCAAATTCATTAATCGTTGAAAAATCTGACATTAAATTTTTAAATTGCTCAATACTTAATATTTCTGATAAATATCTTATAGATAGATAACTTAAATCATAGCCATTATAGTTATCATTAATGAAAGAATTTCCATGTTTTAAATTATTCATTTGAGGTATTACTTTGGTTTGCTCCCTTACCCTTAAATAAAAATCATTAAAAACACCTGAATCGTTCAGTGAATCTTTTTCTCCTGACATAAATTGTGCCATTCCTTCATCGTACCAAACTATCCTTTTTGAATAATCATTGTGCAATATATATTTCATATATAAAATATGAAATAATTCATGGCTAGCAGTATACAATCTTTTTAACTGGAATTTAGGATTCACACACGCATTAACCATTTCATTATCATAAGTCCCTGTAGCATATTCGGGTAACGAATCTCTTTCACCTCTTAAAGAATATATAAATTCTCTAAATTCTTCTACATTATCAAAATAATTAACAACTATTGGTTCATCACTAGAAATACTAAAAAATAATTTATATTCTTCTATCTTTTTATTAAGTAAGGAAACAGTTGCTTGTGCTAAATTTTCTAGGCTCTCTGAATAATTTATTTCACACAAGTTTGTTTTTAAACTTTTTCTCATTTTCATCACCACCACAATTAACTTTCTAAATCTTTTTCAGATAAATTTAACATATTCCTAGCTCTCAATAAGAGTTGCTGATAAGTAAGAATATGTATATTGTGATAAGAAGAATTCAATATTCTTAAATATTTTTTTTCTTCATCACTTAATTCATTCTTAGTACCAATTAATATAATACCTCTTGGTCTTGCTATGACACAATCATTATCATCTTGATAACTATTATTTGAAGTCATTTTTTCTAATTCAAAAATATAATTTTGAGTTTGTGCAATTGCTTTTGTTAATTCACTAGATGAATAATAATTTTTATGATTCGTATCATAATGAAATAACTCCGCAGTTGGTAATTTAACTTCTATTATATCAATAAAATCCTCTAAATTTTTAGGAATACCATCTAATATATTTTTAGAATTAATTTTTTCTTCTTTTACAAAAGTACAATATTCACTCCCAAAAAGCCACAAATTTTTCTTTAAAAATTTTTGTATAAAAACTTCATTTTTAAATTTACCATTAATTATTTTTTCTAGATCTAAAATTGCTTGTTCTTTCATTTTAATATTTACTAATTTATAATAATCATCTATGCTATCAATATTATTTTCTATTAATTTAAGAAAATCATTTTTTGAAATAGCTTTATTATAATTGTTATTAGAAGTTTGAATTTTATATGACAAATCATTATTACATAATTTTATTTCATCTAAAAATTGTTTTAAAACGCTTATTGCGTGAGGGTTTAATGTTACTTCTTGTTCATTGTAGATATTGCCTTTAGATGTTCTTCTACATATATGTAAACCAGAAGTTTTATTACCTTCTTCTGTCTCAACAAGCCAACACCAATATTTCTGTTGTCCTGTTGGTGATTCGAATAATTTTATCTTTTCTGAAATTTTAAATTCAAGAGATTGCTGTCCAATCTCATATTGTTCTTCTGTATATGTATTTCCGCAATCTGATATTGCCTCAGCCATTCTATAATTATCTCCATCCTCTTTATTTATTTTTTTACCTATGTATATTTTTCCATCTTTTTTATTATCATCAAAATTCGGATTAAAATTATTCAAGCAAATCACCACCCAAAGTTTTTAGTTATCTATAATTATATCATATAAAAAGGCACTTTTCTTAAAAAAGCCCTTAAGATTCCTTGTGATTTTAAATATTTCTACTCATTATTCCCCATAAAAATTGTATCTCCTTTTTCTACTGTGTAATAAAAGACAGCACCATTATTATCTCCTTGATTATTATTTTCACCACTAACACCAGGAATAGTTAGAACTTGGCCTACACTAAGAGTATCAGTTACAAGATTATTAGCATCTCTTATTTGTTGAACTGTAACTCCAAATTGATTAGCAATCTTCCATAAACTATCTCCTTTTACTACCGTATAAGTAGTAGAGGGCTGTGTTTGATTATTATCTTCATTGTCATTACCTGCACCAGGAATTATTAAAACTTGGCCGATACTAAGGACATCACTTGTCAAATTATTAGCTCTCCTTAAATCATTAACACTAATACCATAACGACTTGCTATACTCCATAAACTATCTCCCTTTTGAACAGTATAAGTAGTAGATCCACCTATATTATTATCATTATTTCCATTATTACCAGGTATTCTTAAAACTTGTCCTACACTAAGAAGATCAGTTGTTAAATTATTAGCATCTCTTAACTCTTGTACAGTAACTCCAAAGCGATTAGCAATACTCCAAAGACTATCTCCTTTTTTTACTGTATAAAAATTAGTACCACTTCCTTCTGGTGGAGTATAAGGAACTCCAGCATATTCAGCAATTGCTCTAACTACTGCTTCTACATAATTTAATAAATCATTTTGTAACTTAACTCTATCATTAGCATTATCAATAAAACCATACTCTACAAGTAATGATTGCATAGGAGAAGTTTCTCTAATAATATAATAATAATCTTTTGAAGGATCTTCTGGTAATCTTCTTTGATAATATTTACGCATAATTTGTCCTTCAGAACCAATTTCTTCTAAAATATTTTGAGCTAAAGTAGAAGAATTACGCAAAGCATAAATAACTTCAGCACCTTCTCCTCCTCCAGCATTTATATGATTAGAAATAAGTATAGCATCCCTACTTCCACCAAAAGCCTCATTAGCACGTCTAAGCCGTTCTTCTCTACTCAAATTTTCATCAAAATCTCTTGTTAAAACTGCTGGTATACCTAGTTCTTGTAATCTTTCATACATATATAAAGAAGCATCTAATGTAAAATTTTTCTCTTGCAAGCCACCACTAACAGCTCCAGGATCAGAACCTCCATGTCCCGCATCTACAACAACACCTGTTACTCTACGCTCATTCATAATATTCACCTCTACATTAAAATATGTAAAAAGGCCTATTTTGCTACTATTATAAGCATTAAGCTTAATAAAACTAACTATATTTTAAAAAATAAAAGATTTTCTAATGATGAAATATTATAAAACCAAAATAAAATATTAACAACAACAAAACATAACTTAAAAAAATTTGATAGAGGTGTATTTTCTAAAATGGAAAACAATACCAATGCTAAATTAAATACACTAGTAAAAAACTTACAGGCAAAAAAAATAACCTTTTGCTTTTTAGCAATACGGCTATTTTTATATAACAAATTACTTAATAACTTTTTATAGTTTTTGATATTAAATTCAATAAACTTATAATTCTTTCTTATTAATCTACCAATCTCTATCTTGATAAGGAGTACTTTCAATACCTTCATTTTGCAATTTTTTTACAAGCTTATCTAATTTACCTTTCCACAATTTTTTAAACCATTTAGTATTACCAAAAAGTTTAACTATTGTTGGACTAATAGTATAATATGTATGAATAAATAATCTTCCATACCACGTTTTTGCTAATTTATAATCTCTATATCTTCTTAATGTCCAAACCTGAGGACAATCATATGATCCATAAACACAAGTAGCAACATAACATCCACCAGCATTACTATTAGATGGAGCTGGTCTAGGTGGTACTTCATAATTAGGATCAAGTTCTTTAATCTTATTATGATATTCCATAATCTTATCTATTAATTGTTCTTTATATTCTACTTTCCAAAATTTATCAGTAACCCATCCTCCCCTTTGTGAGCTATATGTATAAGATTTAGCCGCTTCAAGATCTGTTGTAATAATAATCAAATTTTTATAAATTTGAATATCATTTTCTTTATCATCATCACACAAACTAATAGCTGTTTCTAATAATAATATAGCTCCTTTTGTTTTCTCAGTATAATTTTCAAAATCATAATCATTAGGATGTCCATCTCTACCTACATAATCAGCCCTAATTTTATTATAAGCTGAAACAACAGAAACATTAATAACATCAGCTAACTCAGCATTTATATCATCCATATTAGCTTTGCATTTTATTAAAAACTTTAATGCAATTTTCTTTATTGTAAGTATTCCATTTAATATAGTATTTGCTTCTGATACACTTCCATATTTAGCATAATTCTTACAAGCAAGAGAAACTAATGCACTACATAAAGTTGTTGTTTCTTTAATCGCTTCTTTTTTCATTTCTTTAACTCTATCTTTAGGAGCACTATCAATTGCTTTTTGAAAAGCATTTACCGACTCATCAATTCTTAAATTTGCTAATGTAGATTGCCATCCAGCCGCTTTACCTTTCAATAACCAAGCATCACAATTAGTAGGTTCAATTTCAATAATTTTATTACAATAATTTTCAGCTTCTTTTTTATTATCA
Source organism: uncultured Mycoplasmatota bacterium (assembly GCA_946494015.1). Lineage (GTDB taxonomy): Bacteria > Bacillota_I > Bacilli_A > RF39 > UBA660 > Onthousia. Next base: position 17,956 of record CAMMBL010000003.1, read on the forward strand.
GCATCATAAGCATTATTTGCCATCATTAAATAATTTTTAATTTTATCAGTATCATCAACTTTAACTTTACTTCCAGAAACATCTACTTTTCCTTCAACCATCATCTTCTTAGCTTCTTCAACAGAATATTTTGTCCCACAACTCTGACAAACAAACACATTATCCTTTTTTAATAAATCATTACTACCACACATTTCACATACAATTTTTTTCATTTACTCCACCTCATTTATTATTCTCAATAATTACCTTTCTCTCATTAATTAATTTAATTAATTCTTTAATAGAATTAATATCTATATCTTTTTCTATCTTCTTTAATAGATTATCTATTTTAATATCTAATTCTCTAGTAACATCATTTTCAACTGGATCCATATATTTAACAATTTCATATAAATTTGTTAAATCTTTTTTTATATCCTTATCAGTACAATTATTTAATAATATCTCTATTCTTGTTTCTAAATCACTAACTCTTTTAGTTTTATTTACTATTTTTTCTTCTTGATTAATAATTAATTTATTACCATTTATTAAGAAAAAGAATAATACAAAACTTATAAGTACTAATATTAAATTTAAAATTACAACTATACTTGTATTAATAAAAATAAACTTAGAAAAAACTAGAAGAACAATTGTTATTATATTTAAGAAAATATAAATATATATTACTGATACATTTAATATATCTTTCTTTAAAATAGAACTTGTATTTTTACATATTACAAATAAAGATAATATATTAAAAATTAAATAGTATAAAAAAGTTATAATAAAACCAAGTTCATTTTGTATTTTTATAGGAATTAATAATATTATTATACTTATAATCAAAACGATAATAATACTTGGAATCAAAAAATGCTTTTTACTCATAATTAACTTCTCTCTTTCCCACAATTTGGACAATATTTACTATCTTTTTTAAATTTATATCCACAAAATTTACATTTTGCTTCTACTCCTAATTTACTTCCACAATTATCACAAAATTGCTGTCCAGCTTCTAATTTATTACCACAATTATCACAATAATGTGTTTGATTATTATTAACATCATTAATCGCTGAACCAAAAGTACTATTAACAGTAGAACCAATACTTGTCATAATACCAAGCCCAATACCCGCACTACTAAAGTTTCCAGCTCCTTCATTTTGGGCAATTTTCTCAGCTACATCATACCCTCTTTCTTCTTGATATGAATATCCTTCAGTTTTCCTTTTTTCAGCTATACCTTCAGCTTCAATTATCATTTTCTTCTTTTCTGTTTCTTGATTAATAACATCTACTTTTTGTTTTAATTCAGCTTCAGCAATATCTGAATATTGTCTAAAATATAATTCTTTAAACTTTTCATATTGTGAATCTCCATCAGGTTTTATAATTGTCGTTATAAAAAAATGTTTTAAATCAATACCATATTCCATAAAATCTGGAATTAATAATTTTTCCATATCATTAGAAATAATCTCCAATTTTTCATCTATTTCAAATATATTAATTTTATTATCTTTAATATATTTTGAAAGATATGGTTTTAAATGAATTACAAGAAATGACTTAAAGTAACTAACTAATTTTTCTTTACTTAAATTAGTCTCAGTTCCAACTAACTTTAATAATAATTTCCTAGCATCAGATATCGTTATAGCCATCTCACCATTAGCCCCAATACTTAAAGGAAATTTATAAGTTGGTTCAATAAATTGAAGCTTACTATCAGTCCCCCATTTAATTGCAAGATGTTCGACTTTATTAATAAAATATATCTCGCAATGAAATTGAGACTCACCATTTGTTGGTATATTAATAAGCTTTGATAGTATAGGAAGATTAGAAGTTTCTAAAGTATATTTCCCTGCTTTAAATGAATCAAGTGCCTTCCCATCCATAAAGAAAATCGCTTCCTGTGATTCATGAACAATAAGTTGAGATCCATAGTTAAAATCTTCTTTAGGATGCTTCCATATAATTGTTTCATTATCCCCTTCATATTTAATTACATCTAAAATTTCCATATTTACCTCTTTTCTAAATCATATTAAAAATTCTTTTTAGCAATATAATTATAACATGATTTTAAAAATAATACTATTTTAAATTATATTTTTATAACTAATATTACTATAAGCCATAATAATATTAGTTAAAATTTTATTAAAGGAGGTTAAAAGATATGAATAATATAAAAAAATTCGCTATGTTGTAGTTTTTGGGGGATATCCAATAAAATCAATACATTTAATTGCTTATAATATATGCAATTTTAAAAGTTATCCCTCAAATTGTACAACATAGCCAAAAAATTAAGAAAAAATAAAAACATATTACAAACAAAATTAGCAATAGATCTTAATTTAACACAAGAAGCAATTAGTTCATATGAAACCGAAAGAGTTACTCCAAGTGCTGATATTTTAATAAAACTAGCTGATTATTTTAATACTAATATTGACTATTTACTTTGTAGAACTAATTACGATTTACCCATATCTGATATTAAACCTACTAACATAAATGAAGAACAATTTCAATTATTAACAAAAATAAATAAACTTTCAAAAATTGATATAGCAAAAGTTGAAGGATATATAGATGGATTAATTTCCAAATAAATAGTTCTATCTAAATTTATATAATAAAAAAAGAGACTGTCTAAAGATTATAACCTATCTTAACAGTCTCTTTTATAAATTTTATTCTCTACGAAGTTCTGCTCCACATTTATCATTAAGTATCTTTATAATATTGTTCATACTATCATTAATTTGTTCTGAATTCATTGTACTATCATCATTACCTATTTTAATATGTAACATAATTGACTTTTTACCATCAGGTATTTGATCACCTTTATATTCTTCAATAAACTCAAGATACTTAACTTTAGACTTAATAGCCTTAGAAATTTCTTCAAAAGTAACATCATTATCTACTAAGATTGATAAATCTTTTGCCACTAATGGAAATTGTGGTAAAGCTTCAAAATTATTTGTTCTAGATGCATATGGAATAAATTTATCTGAATTAAGTTCAAAAACAGCTACATTAGTACGTTTTATCTTACTTTCCATCATAGTAAAGACAGATACTAAACCAAATGATCCTATAATTTCATTTTTACAAACCACATTTAAATAAACATCACTATCAGCCCATGAAGGTTTTTCTTTCTTTACAAAAGACAATTCTTCCATATGACAATATGAAGCCATAGATTCTATAACACCTTTAAGTTCATAAAATATTTTCTTAGCATCCTTACCAACAATACAGCCTGTTAAATATTTTTTATGAATTGGTAATGTTTCCTCTAAAGTAGATTCATGATATTCTCCCTTTTCAAAAACTTGTGCTATTTCAAACATTTTAAAATTATCAAAATATCTTAAATTCTTAGATACAGCTTCAAGCATTCCTGGTACAAGAGAACTTCTAAGAGTAGCTAAAGTTGGTGATGGTGGAGTAGCTAATCTAACAGAATTAGTAGTATCTATTTTAGCAGCATTAATATATTTAATATCTATCCAAGGATAAGTATATATTTCATTAAAACCACATCTAAATGCTAAATATTCTCTTAATCTTCTTTCTAATAAAACATCATTTTGCCTTACAGCATGATCAAATTTTATAGTTAAAGGTTTAGGTTCAAAACTTTGATAACCTAAAAGCCTTGCTATATCACCCATAACATCATCTTTAATAGAAACATCTCCAGTTGATCTCCATACTGGCGCTATAACATGATAAATGTTATTCTTATATTCTACATCATAACCAAGTAATTTAAGGACTTTCTCTATAGTTTCTCTAGTTAAAACTTTTCCTAATCTTATATCTAAAAATTCTTGTGGTACATCAATTACGCTTCTTTTTGTTTTAACTGGATAATTATCTCCATAAGCAACAACTTTACTTTCTTTAAATAATTCTTTAATTAATTGTAAAGACATAGAAACTCCTAAATCAACCCGTTCTGTATCCATGTTTTTCTCATATCTAATAGAAGCATCTGTTTTCTCATCAAATCTTTTACCTGTTTTTCTAATTGTTCCAGCAGTAAAATTGGCAACTTCTAATACAATTCCTTTAGTATCAGGAAGTATAGAATCTTTTTTCCCGCCACGAATACCAGCAAGACCAATAGCATTATTAACATCACTAATAACTAAATCATCTTCAGTAAAATTAAGAGTAGCATTATCAAGTAATAATAACTTCTCACCTTTTCTTGCATTTCTAACAATTATTTTTTCTCCTTCAACATGTGTTCTATCAAAAGCATGTAAAGGTTGGCCAACCGCTAACATTACATAATTAGTAATATCTACAATAGCACTAATTGGTCTCATACCACCATTTATAATTAAAGCTTTCATCCATAAAGGTGATTCTTTAACATATACATTTTCAATCTCAATACCCACATATCTTTGACATTTTGTAGGTTCTTTTATCTCTATTTTATATTCAGGTAGATTAGGATCAATATCTATTTTAGGCAATTCCTTAAGTGGTACATCATAAATAGCTGATAATTCTCTAGCAATTCCATAATGTCCCCATAAATCTGGTCTGTTTGTTAAAGATTTATTATCAATTTCAAAAACTGTATCATTCATAAAAACAATATCAGCAATATTTTGACCAGGCTTACAATCAACATCTTTAAGATCAACTATTTCAGAACTATCTTTCGCAGGAAAGAAATAGTCTAAATAAACTTCACAAGCAGAACAAATCATACCATAAGATTCTTCTCCTCGTATTTTAGACTTTCCAATTGTAACAGGTTCCCCTTCACCATGCCAAACTACTTTAGCACCTGGCTTAGATACAACAACATACTCTCCTTTATATAAATTAGAACCTCCACAAACAATTTGCACAGGATGATCTTCACCAATATCTGTAATACAAATTCTAAGCTCATCAGCATTTGGATGATTTTTTACTTCTAAAATTTTACCAACAACTATATCACGATATTTTTCACTAGTATCTAAAACATCTTCTACTTCTACAGTTCTAAGTGTTAAATCATATGCTATTTGTTTAGGGGTTAAATCTTTTGGTAAATCTATATATTTTTTTATCCAATTTAATGATACTTTCATATACTCTCTCCTCCTATTTAAATTGATCTAAAAATCTTAAATCAGCACTGTGGAATAATCTAATATCATCTACTCCATAACGCATCATTACAAGTCTTTCTAAACCTATATTAACATAAAATCCTGTCCATTCATCTGGGTCAAGACCAGCTGATTTTAATACATTAGGATGAATAACACCACCTGGCATTATCTCTAACCAACCATTATGTTTACAAACCTTACATCCTTTACCACCACAAACTAAACATTCCATATCAATTTCATATCCTGGTTCGACAAATGGGAAAAATCCTTCTCTCATTCTAACCTTTATCTCACGTCCAAAAACTTTCTCTAAAATAGTTTGAATCATTACCATTCCAGATGAAAATGACATATCTTTATCAACTATTAATGCTTCATATTGAAAGAAAGCTCTTTCATGTCCAGAATCAATATCTTCATTTCGATATACCCTTCCTGGATATACAAAACGTGCTGGCGCTCCATGTTTTAATAAATATCTAACAGATGCTCCAGTTAAATGTGGCCTAAGACATAATCTTTCATTAGCAGCCTTATCTTCAGTTCCCTCTAACCAATAAGTATCCATCATTTGTCTTGCTGGATGATCTGGAGCAAAGTTTAAATTATCAAAAGCAAACTTTTCACTACTAATATCATCTTCACTAAACACTTCAAAACCAAGTGATAAAAAGGCATCATTCAAATCATAACACATTTGCGTAATAGGATGAAGTGTACCTCTATTAATTTTCGTACCCGGTAATGTTAAATCAATAGGTTCATCTAATACTTTTTTAGATGCTACAATCATATCTTCTTTTTCTTTTAACTTATCTAAAAATATATTTTTAATCTCAGTTGTTTTAATACCTATTTCTTTTCTTTCATCTAATGATAAACTTCCAAGACTCTTTAAAACTTTAGAAAGCTCACTTTTCTTACCAGTAAGATTTTTTCTAACTTCTTGCAACTCTGAAATACTATTTGCATTTTCAATTTCTTTTAAACCTTGAGTTTGAATTTCCTCTAACTTTTCTTTCATAATCTTCTTCCTTTCTTATAAACTTAATAAAGCAACATACGAAGTCATAAAAATAAAAACGAGCAACCATCCCGAAAGGACGAATTGCTCGTGGTACCACCTTTGTTCATAGTATTTCTACTACCTCTTATAGATTAACGCTCTAATACGATTTGACTCCGTTATTGAAATTCATTAACTTGCCTTATCTACTATGGTTCTCAGTCGCTGACCATAATTTCCTGTATAGAGTTTCAAATTAACTACTTAGATAACATCTAAATCAACAAATTTCTATTTGATTATAGTATAGTTTATTATTTTTGTCAAATTTTAAATACATTTTTTATAAATAATATCTTAAGCATTCATTAAGAAAGCTAAATAACCACGATATGCTTCATAAATATCAACTTTACTAGTAACTTCAAATGGTGCATGCATATTTAAAACTCCAATTCCCCCATCTATTACTTTAACATTTAAATTAGCAAGAATATAAGCAATAGTACCACCACCACCAGCATCTACTTTACCAAGTTCAGAAATTTGATAAGAAACATTTTCACTATCTAAAATATTTCTAATATCAGCAATAAACTCAGCATCAGCATCATTACTACCACTCTTACCACGAGATCCTGTATACTTACAGAAAACTAAACCACGAGAAAGATATGAAGAATTACGTTTATCCATAACAGATGAATATAAAGGATCATATGCAGCATTAACATCACTAGATAACATCTTAGAGTTTGCAAACACTCGTCTTACAGAAACCAAACTATCTTCATGAAGTAAATGACAAATTTCAGCTACAGTATTTTCATAAAACTTAGATTCCATTCCTGTCGCTCCAACACTACCTATTTCTTCTTTATCTACTAAAATACAACTTAAAGTCTTATCTGTAACTTCAGCATCAAGAAAAGCCATAAGAGATGAATAAGCACAACTTCTATCATCTTGACCATAGGCTAATACCATACTCCTATCAAAGCCCATATCACGAGCACTTCCAGCTGGTACTACTTCTATTTCACTAGATAGAAAATCATCTTCCATAATATCATATTTTTCTTTTAATAAAGCTAAAACATTCGCTTTTACGCTTTCTTTTTCCTCTCCTTTTAAAGGCATATTACCAATTAAAACATCTAAAGCTTCTCCTTCAATTAAATTAGAAGCATTCTTCTTCATCTGTTCACTTGCTAAATGAGGAAGTAAATCAGTTATACAAAATACAGGATCTAAAGCATCCTCTCCAATATTAACCTCTATCTTACTACCATCTTTTTTCACAATAACTCCATGAAGGGCTAAAGGAATAGTAGTCCATTGGTATTTTTTTATTCCTCCATAATAATGAGTATCAAAATATGCAAAATCAGTATCTTCATATAAAGGATTAGCTTTTAAATCAAGTCTAGGCGAATCAATATGAGCCCCTAAAATATTCATTCCCTTAGTAATAGATTCGTTTCCAATTATAAAAAGAGCGACAGCCTTTCCTCTATTATCAGCATAAATCTTATCACCAGCTTTTAATTTTTTATCTTTATCAATATAATCTAAAATATTACAAAAGCCTTTAGCTTCAGCTCTTTTAATAATTTCTTTATTACATTCTCTTTCTGTCTTTGCCAAAGATAAAAACTTCTTATAATCTTCTCCCATCTCTAAAATTTTAGAAACTTCTACAGCATCATATTTTTTCCATATATTTTCTTTCACCACAAATCATCCTTTCTTATTGTAGTATACCACAAATAAATCAAATTACACTATCACAGCCAATATTAATTATAACGTTTTATCTAAAGATACAGGTTTTAAAGCTTTCATAAATTCTAATTCTATAATTGATCTAAAAGCTCTACCTTTATCAATAACTTCATTAATAGCATCTTTATCAACATTAGCCCATGAAAAGTTAACTTCCCCTATTGGAAGTTCTCTACTCTTAGAATTTGCATATTCTCTTATAAACTCTCTAATAGTTCTACCATTACCTTCTCTAAACGGATGAATATTTAAAAGTTCAACATAATAAGTAGCAAGAAAAGAAGCAAAAGAAAACTTAGAATCAACAGTTTTAATTTCTTCATTCATCATTTTAAAAGTATAATCTAGTCTATAATCAATTTCTTCTACTGGAGCAAAATAAGAATTATTTTTTCCCATATAAACAGTTCTATTTTTACCAGCAAAGGGATAAATATCTGAAAACAAATAAAAATGAATCATTCGCAAATGAGCAGTATCAAAATTCATATCAATTGGCTGCTTATATAATGAAACCATCTTCTCAAAAGTTATTTCAATTTCTTTTCTTTTTAATTCTTCTTTATCAGTTATACCTAAATTATTTTTCAAAACATCACTACTAGGTATAAAATATTCATTCCATCTCTTTGTATTTTCAGCATCACTCATAAACTAAAGCCTCTCTTTATTTTTTAATACTAATTTTTTTTCTTCTTTTCTTTGTATATCCATTTCTTCTTTAACTTTCTCTATTATTAAATTAGGAACTATAAGAAAATCCATAGCAAAAGATGCTAAAACATCATCTATAATCTTATTATTTACATCTCCCATCATAAAACTACCTCTTATTAATATAATATCATAAAACTAATAGTATGATACATTAAATTATTACTTATATAATATATCTATATCAACAAAACCATTAATACCATCAATAACTCCATCTTGACATAACTGCCACATCATATAATCTTTATCATAATCAGTTTTCTCAGTATAATGAGCAAGCCATACTTGATTAGTGTTATATTTCCAAATAGCATTTAAATAATTCTTACTACCATAAAGCATAGTTTTATACCCTTTATCTTCTAAAGTAGAAAAATAAGACTTTGCAACTTCATTTAACTCAAATAAACTAAGATTCATAGTATTAAATGAAGAAAAGCATTCAAAATCAAAAGCAATTGGTAAAGTAATATTATAATCTTTTATTTGCTTAATTATCCATCTAGCCTGTTTCTTAGCTTCTTTATTACTATCAGCATAAGAATAAAAATATATTCCTACTTTTAAATCATTTTTTAGGGCTTCTTTAATATTTCTTTTAAAGTAAGGATCAAGAACATATTCGCCTCCTACTCCATTTTGATGCCCTACACGAATAATAACAAACTCAGCTCCAGCTTCTTTTACTTTAGAAAAATCTATCGCTCCTTGCCATTTTGAAACATCTATACCAACTAAAGTATCATTAGTTTTATGCTTAGTAACTATTTCTTTAAAATCAGTATAAGTAATATCACTATTACCGCCACCTCCAGTTACTTCTCTTGGTTCATAAACATACAAAGTAAAATCTACACTTTCTTTATTACCACTACTATCTTTAGCTTCATAAGTTAAAGAATAGTTCCCAGCTGTATTTAAATCATAATCTCCTATAATTTTACAACTAGGATTACTATCATAATTATCAGCACAGAGTATCTCATCTTCTAAATTAACATCATCTCCTACTCTAACACTATAACTATTAGAAAGCCATATTAAAGGTTCCTCTAAGTCTTTTACTTCAACTTCAAAAGTACCTATTCTTTTCTTATTGTCACTATTTAAATAAAGAAATTCTATATCAATTTTACCTAACTTATTAGTATTAATTTTATTATTATCAATAACTTTACCATCAATATCTTTAATAAAATCTTTTACTTTAACATCACTATAAACATTAACAGTTAAATCATCTTTTAATGTAAAAGAACTATTATCTAAAACTATTCTATTATTAAAATAAATTATTAAAACTATAATAAATATTAAAAAAATAAATATAGATGATATTATAATAACTTTATTTTTATTCAAAACTACCACCTCAATTTTAATTTTTTCTTACTTTTATTATATCATCTTTTTCTAACTCACCAATAAGTAAAGATGAATTTACATTATGCTGTTTATAATTACTAATAACATCACTTTCATTATAATTAGCATAACAATAACGACAAAAATGTTTACAAGAATTATAATAACCTATATCAACCATTTCTACACAATTACATAGATTACCTTTTCTAATTCTACTTTTCTTAAATTTAGTCTTTCCAGTAAGCCTTTTAGCAAGTTCTACTCCTAAACAATCTCCTTTAATAAAACCATACTCTACAAGATTTTCTTTTTCAAAGCAAGTTTGTACTGTCATATTATATTTATTTGCAATAGAACTAAAAGATGTTCCTATTATTTTATAATCTTCAAAATCAAAAGGTTTAACTCTTAATACGCTCATATTTTTCCTTACATTTTTATAATCATCTATAAAAGAAACAATAATATGTTTAACATATCCATTAAGTAAACTACAAAGTCTCTTGAAGGCTTTAATATGATAAGCCAAATTATATTTATCACTCAAAAATATAGGATCATATCTAACATAAATATTATCACTTCCTATTATCTTAGATATTTCTATAACACTTTCTATTATCTTATCTTTATTAAATACATTAGGTTCAATATCTCTTTTATAAGGAGTAATTGTAACATTAAAAATAATTGGTTTATTTATCTCTTTTAAGTAAGGAATAATAGGTCTAGGATTCTTAGTACAAAAGTAAATCAAATCTACATCACTAAAATATATCCTACTAACTTGTTTCTTATAAAAAGGATTTCTAACATCAACATATCCTTCCTTTAATCGTTTCATAAACCAAGGAGTATAGAATGCTACTATATCACATCTACCACTTACAAAAAGAATCACATTTATCACTACCTTAACACATATAATATTACAAAAACTTGAAACTAATTTATTACAGCTTCTATTGCTATACAAAATTTAATTTGATACTATATTTATAAGGAACATTTCAATATGAGTGTCGTCTCCTTCCAACTTATAAAAGGAGGCTTGAAAAATATGAAAATTAAAACTTTTATATTAAGACTTTTAAAGTCTCTTGCTTTTATTATTTTAAGCCTTGCCATATTGGTAATAGCCATTAAAATATAAAAACGGCACTCTAATCATCATGACTAGAGTGTCAAACCCATTTTTTGATGAGACATTCACTTGACGAATTGAATTGTTCCTCTTTTTATATTGTATGAAAATTTTTTTTACATATACATCATATCATAATTATTACATTTATGCAAATTTATATTTTTAAAATTCTACATATCTATTACTATTATAAATAGTTCCATCTACTTCTACATAAATAGAATATTTCCCACTAAGTCCTTCTTCATTAATATATTTAGTAACACTAATACCTTCTTTAGTTTCTTCTTCTGTAAATATATCAACACATAAAGCTGTATAAGGTTTCCTACTTATAGGAACATTATAAATATTTTTTGTACCATTTTTGTAAAGGATAACATTAACATTAGTACCTCTTTTAAACTTACCAGTAAATACTAATCTATCAACTTCTTTAGTAATACTAATATTATGTTCTTCTTCTATATCCTTAAAATCTTTACTATTTAAAACAAAACCTAACTTATTACTAGTAACAGGAGTTTCTCCTAAACTACCAACTCTTTCAGCTTTTTCTAAAGTAAAGTTTTCATTTTCTGGATACAAGCTCATCTTTTCTACTCGATAATTATTAGTAGGTAAAACGATTTCAAAGATAACCTCTCCATCTTTATATTCGACAGTATCACTAACTAACTTATCCGCTCCACCAATTCCAGCAGGCTGATTAGAGTTCTTTCCATCTACATAAACTATACCACCAGAATGAATTATATAATGGTCATTATCTAAGTAATCAACATCAGATATATAAGGAGAATAAAACTCACTACCACGTTCTTTTCCATATTCAAAGACTTGTTCAATAGTCATATTATCTGTATCTATCTTATACATAACACCACGAGAATAACTATCACTAGCATCAACATATTCATCTTTATTTTTAGATTTATTATTACCATTATCAAAGATAAATACATAACCTTCAGGAGTAATCATCGCAGCATGTTGACTCCATTGCCACTCAAAATCATCACCTACAGGTTTAAAGAAATACTTCTGATATTCACTACTCCAATTGGTAGAATCTCCTATTATCCAGTTTAAATCCCCACTATCATAATCTATATTAATAACAGCATCTTGATGTCTTCCAGATAATGTTATGGAATTCGTCTTTTCATCATACCAAACAGAATTATTATGGAACCAGTCATACTGTGTCCAGTTTTCACTCTTACCATCTTCCATATTTAAAACATCTTTTAAATCAAAATGTTTAACAATTTTACCAGTTTCTCTATCAAGTTCTACAACATAATCTTCAACAGTACCATCTCCACTAGTAAAATCATCACTTGCAACTAGCAAATTACCATTAGGCATTTCATAATAATCATGATGGTACCCTCCTGGTAAACTATACTCTTTATATATCTTACCTAACATATCCATCTCATATAAACCTGTCATATAATAAGGACTATTAACTAATCTTTCTGTACTTAACATTAAATGGCCATTATCGAGTCTATTAACCTCCCAAATAGAGTTAATAGTTAAATACCATCGAACACTCCCATTTACATCATATGCACAAGTATAACCACCACTAGATGGTGTAAAGAAATATAAGTCGTTTGTTAATTCACTTTTATCAGCATTAACAGAAGTAGGCAAGATAAAATCATCAGGTAATGCTTCCGTAGTAATTGTAAACTCACGTCTTACATCACCATATTCTACAACTACTATATTATCTCTATCAGGATAAAGTCCATATATAGGTAAATAATGTTCAGTTCCTTCCTCAAAAGTATATTCATAAGTTGTAAGTTCATCATCACCTTCTATAGTAACTTTAGGACTAACGGACTTCTCAGTCTTAAAGATAATAAGTGCCGTTAAAGGTGAAATCTCATAAGGATTAACAATTACATCAGCATCAGCAAGATCTTTAAGTTTTATAGGAAAATCATCCTCTAACTTACTCTCCCTCTCTATTAAACTACTAACAAATTTTACTTCTTTATTATTAGTACTTAAATCATTTAAAACTAAAAAAGAACCTAAAACTAATACAAAAATAATTATAATAGTTATAATAACAATTTTCTTCTTCATAAAATCTCCTCCACAGTTTTATTTTACTTTAAAGAAAACTACTAAGTAAATAAAACAGCAGTTGAAAAAACTCAACTATCAGTTGAGTCTAAACAATTATCATCAAAACTTAAAGGGACTTCATAAGTAACAGTCTTATCATCAAGACTAGTAGCATTAATCTCCAATACTAACTGATTATCTTTAAATAACTTACAACTACTAGCATAATCATCTACTGTAAAATCTATATTACTAAGTAAATCTTTAAGAGTCTCTACATCTCTATTATCACTCTTACAACTACTAATCTTAGTCTTAGCATCACCATTAACATCATAAAGATTACAACTTAAACTCTTATATTCTGTATCATCATCACTATTATTATAGTTAATACTAGATATATAAATAGATGACTTATCAGGAGAAAAGGCAAGTACTCCACTAACATCAAAATCATTAGAATCAGTTTCTAACACTTTAAATTCATAAGTTTCTTTATGAGTGACAAAAAACACCAATATTCCTATAAAACAAATACCTAAAACTGATATCGGAATAAGTATTTTCTTATTTAACTTCTTCCTATCTTTAACAGTTCCCTCTAATAACTCGTCTATATTAACATTAAATATCTCACTAATAGTTTTAAGAATGACAATATCAGGTATACTTTTCCCATTCTCCCATTTACTAACCGCTTGATAAGTAACCCCTAACTTCTTAGCAAGTTCATCTTGTGTTAAGTTATTATCTTTTCTAAGTTTCTTTATAAATTTACCAATTCTCTCTTGATCCATTTACATCACTTTCTTCCCCTAAACAATATTATATTAATATTATAACACATAGAAAGTTATTCTTTTATAGTAAAAAATAGTTGATCAACAACTATCTCATTTAACTTCTAACTCTATCGGACAGTGATCACTTCCAAACACATCACTGTCTATTTTCATATCCTTTACACTCTCTATAAATCTATTTGACACTAGAAAATAGTCAATTCTCCAACCTATATTCTTCTCTCTTGCTCTACCCATATAACTCCACCAAGTATAAGCATCAGTCCTATCTTTATATAGATAACGATAAACATCAGTAAAGCCCCCATCTAAAAGTCTTGTAAAAGCATCACGTTCTTCAACAGTAAAACCAGCATTACCAACATTACCTTTAGGATTAGCAAGATCTATTTCTTTATGAGCAACATTAAAATCTCCACAAACTATAACAGGTTTCTTTTTGTCAAGGCTCTGTAAATATTTAAGAAAATCTTCTTCCCAAGTCATTCGATAATCAAGCCTTGACAAGTCTCTCTTTACATTAGGAACATATACACAAACTAAGAAAAAGTCATCATATTCAAGTGTTATAACTCTCCCTTCATGATCATGAATATCAACATCAATTCCATAAGCCACATCAAGAGGTTTAACTCTAGAATAAACAGCCACCCCAGAATAACCTTTCTTATCAGCAGTATTTAAATAAAAGTTGTACCCCTCCGGTCTAAATGGAATCTCACTTTCAATTGCTTTAACTTCCTGCAAACAATAAACATCAGCATTAGACTCTTTAAAGAAGTCTTCAAAACCTTTCTTTAAACATGCTCTAAAACCAGCTACATTAAAAGATACTATCTTCATAATACACCTACTTACTATTCATTGCTTGTAAAGCTGTAATTGCCACAACACCTACTATATCATTAGCATTACAACCACGTGACAAATCATTAACAGGTTTAGCAAGTCCTTGGGTAACAGGTCCATATGCTTTCGCATGAGCAAGACGTTCTGTAATTTTATAACCAATGTTTCCAGCATCTAAATCTGGAAAAATTAATACATTAGCTTTACCAGCAACACTACTATTAGGAGCTTTACTCTTAGCAACAAGAGGAACAACAGCAGCATCAAACTGTAATTCTCCATCTAAATTAATATCAGGATATTCCCTCTTAGCCATCTCAACAGCCTTTACTACTTTATCAACATCAGCACATTTAGAAGATCCAAAAGTAGAATGAGATAAAAAGGCTACATTAGGTTCTTCTTCTACCAATAATTTAAAAGTTTTTGCACTCTCTTTAGCAATCTCTACTAATTCTTCACTACTAGGATTTTGGATCATTCCACAATCAGAATAAACAAACACACCATTAGAACCATATTCACAATTAGGAACAACCATTAAAAAGAAAGCAGAAGCAACTTTTGTATCTTTACTAGTCTTAATTATCTGTAAAGCTGGTCTTAGAGTATCAGCACTACTATGACGAGCTCCAGAAACAACCCCATCAGCAAACCCGTTTTTAACTAACATATTAGCAAAATAAACATAATCATTTAAAATAGTATTTCTTGCTTCATCTAAACTAATACCTTTATGTTTTCTAAGAAGATAATAGTCATTAATTAACTTTTCACTATCACTAAAAGTCTCTGGATTAATAATAGTAACCCCATTAATATCAATATTATTATCTTTAGCAAGACTTTCTATTTCACTTTCCCTACCTACTAAAATAATATCAGCGAAAGCTTCTTTTTTTATAATAGAAGCCGCCTCTAACACTCTAACATCATTAGATTCAGGTAAAACTATTTTCTTAAAATCAGCTTTAACTCTTGCCTTTATTTTATCAATAAATTCCATCAAATCATCTCCATAAACATTTTATCAAAGCAAAAGATTTAAGTCTATATCAAATATATTTTATTACAAAAGAAAAATAGAGCTCCATCGAAAGACAGTGCCCTTATTTAATATTTTTTTCTTGCATAAACAATATACCATATGTTACTACTTATATCAAACTATTATCAATATTTTCTTATTAATTTTCTTTATTTATTTTATGTTCAATACGTTTTACCAACTGTACACTAGCTTCCACATCATCAACACTACGATTAGTAAATTCAGCTATTTCCCTAACATTAGCTTTAGATGAAAGATTATACCTACTTGCATGAATAACCTTACTAATAGTTATCAAAGCTTCATTCATATCATCTTCATCATGAATTACATCCATAATACTATCACCAACAATTTCAATTATTTTTCTAGATTCGTCTGCTAATTTAATATTATCTTTAACTTCATTAACTAACCCAAATGGATACATTTTTTTAACCATTTCTTTAAGTTTCAAAGACATTGGCATTTTTTTCTTTCCCATTAAATAAAAAGCATAATCACAATCTAAAGTTATACCAAACTCTGATAATATAGACATCATAGTTTGGACTTTAACATTAATATCTTCACTACTAAAGTCAGGATTTTCTTTATAAAATAACTTATATATTTCTATTAGTGCTTTATCATTATCATTAATTATAATAGGACCTACATTAGATAAATCAGAAATATATTTCATAATATCGCTTAAATCATCAGTATATTTTTTTAAATTATCTACCTCATTATGATAATTAAGCTCTAATCCCATAATATTGTCATACTTTATTTTATATTTTTGTGAATTTTTAGTAAAATTAAACCAATGAAGATTATATAAATTAAGATAAAAAACCTTTTCTTTTTCATCATCACAACTAACAATAACATCAAGCGATATTTCCTGATACTCCCTTAAGATCGTTCTTAAAATTGTTACATTTTCTATCATATTATCATGTTTATGATTATCTACAAAATTTCTTATCATACGTTTAACTTCGTCTTCATCAATATCTTGTTTTAAAGGAATGCCTTCGTATTTAACTTCTATACTTTCACCCTCAAAGTTACACATTTCACTAAAACTTACCGTTTCCATATGTTCCTCCTTTATTTGACTAATTATTATATACTATAAGACCTTTTTCTACAATGCCTTTATTAAAAAATAGGTCTATGTTTGTAAGAATTTGCAAAAATAATTTAACATTTTTCTCTCATAATTAATATATAATTATCTACAATGTTTATGTTTTTCTTGTAAAGAATCATCGTCTTGAATCATCATAACATCATAAAAAGCTTTACTTACTGCATCAACTTGTTCCATAGTTGCATATTCCTTACCATCAATAGCCTTATAACTAATTCCTTTTCCATAATCTGTTAAATTATCAATATTATAATCGTTACTTGCTTTTATTTTATTATCAATATACGTATATTCCTCCACTTGCAATTAAAATATCATACTATTATCTAACTCTCTTTCTATAATAAATAAGAGTTCCTAAAAACATCACTAAACAAACACAAGATATAACTAATCCTTCTTTAAATAAGGGAGAGACATAAACTAATTTAATATTATGATTACCTTCATTTATCTTAAAGCCAATAAAACTCTTATTAACAACTTCATAAGTAGTCTTTTCACCATCAACATATATTTCAAAACCTTTATCATAAGGAATAGATAGTTTAAAGTAACCATCATTCTTAACATCAATATTACCTTCTATAACATCACCTTTAGTCTTATCTCTATCAATAACAAAAGGAGATATTTCATCATTAATAGACACTAAATCATTATAATTATAGATAGCAGAAGAAAGATTAGATAACCTAAATTTACCTTCACTAAAAGTAATCTCTAAAGTATTATTACCACTTAAAGAATATTCAAAGTTATAATTATTATTATGATATTTCCATTTTCTACAACTAAGTTTATTACTAACCCCATTAATAGTAATATAAGAGTCCCCCACACTGCATTTACTATTATAAAGCATCTTAAACTTTAAAAGTAAAATATCACTATCACTAATATTATTTAATTTAATAACTAGTTTATTATCTTTAGAAGCTTTAATAGAGTATTCTCCCTTATCTTCCTCTATCTTTAAGTTCTTACTTTCTAAAACTTCAAAATCAGGTACATAATCTTTAACTTTTTTAACATAACTATCACTATAATCTCCATCAACAATAGCATAATTCAAATAAGCATCTAACTTCTCAAAATAAGATAAACTATTATACTCATCTAAACTCATTATCTTACTAGTACTATAACCGGTAGGAAAAACATCTTCATTTCTATAAATACTATCAGCAACTTTTTTATAACCTAACATATTATTACTACTATTAAGTAAATACTTATTACCCATATAAAAGTTATAGAAAATATTATTATTACCCGTAAGCATACCATAACTTCTATAAATAAATTCATTATTAATTAAATTATTATAGAAATCTTTATAATAAGAATTAGATAAAGAAGAATAAATACTACCTGTATAATAATTTACATCATAAATATAATTTGCCTTATCTAACTTAACACTTTGATCACTCATTCTATAAAAACTCTTATCTCTATCTAATACTTGATGTACTTTATCACTAGTTTCTTCATAATCTAAAGTATCATAAAAATCTTTAGTTACAAAAATATCAGAAAAGTTAGTTGGAATAACTAAGACTAATGACATAACTCCAAGATAAATATAAAAAATAATATTCTTTTTAAGCTTAAAACTAATAAGTAAAAAGATAAGCAGAAGAACCATATCAACAACAAACAATAAGCATAAGAATTCATTCTTATAAACGAAAATAAGAAGATTGATAACTACAACTATTAAAGAAGTAATAATACTAATCTTTAATTTATTCTTATTGTTAAAAACATTCTTAAGAAAATACCCTATTAAAAGAATTGCAGGAGGTAGCATTGGTATAAAAGCTTTACCATTTAAATACATGCCTCCATTAAATACATAATCAAAAATAGGAAATACTAACAAAATGCTAAAAATTATACTAATTACTTTAACTTCACGTTTTTTAGTAATAATTCCATATATCAAAGCTATTATAAAGATGGCACTAAGTCCTAAAGAATAAGCTGAATACAGAGTATTAGAAATATCAAAGTTAGGAATAAATAATCCAAATAATGAAATATCTTTATTAGTAGCAGTTCTACCACTTAGTAAAGCTGATGCTGTTGGAAGTAAAAGAAAACAACTCAAAAGCACTGGTATTAACATTATAAAGACAAACCTAAAGCCTTCCCGAAAGAAATCTTTTACTGTAATTTTATCATTTCTTTTATCTTCTATATATCTATAAATACCATAAAGTAAAACACTAACTAAACCAACAACACTAAAATAATAACTAGTTAAAATTATTAAGAAAATAGCTATAACTAATAAAGATATTATCTTCTTATCAAAGTATTTATCGACACCTATTAAAGCCATAAGTAGGAATGGCATATAGTCAACAAACATAATATGTCTATGTAAATGAAAGATAAAACATCCTGATGTTAAAAATAATAAAGTACTAACAAAACTAACTTTTAAATCAAATCTTCTTCTCAAAAAATAATACATTAAAACGATACTTACTATTAGACAAATAATCATACTAAACGGTATATAAGTAATCATAGATACAAAAGGTAATAAATAAGAAATTAAAATAATAGGATTAAAAAGCCCATAATAAGAAATATTGTAAATATTTTGTCCTCCCCCAAGATTAAAAGCAAAATTAGGAAAAATATCACCAGTATCATAAAATAACTTTCTTAAATAATCAGGAAACATAATATGTTGACTAAGCCAGTCTTTCTTAGACCCAAAAAAATTAGTAAAGTTAACAAGTACTAATATAATAACTAAACTAATAATAATTAAAGTTAAAATATTTATAATATCATTTCTATGTTTTCTAATTTTTTGCAAATTATCAATCTCCTAACTAAATACAATATTACTATTAAGTGGTACTACTTGGATCATTGTATTACCATCACTAACAACTAACTCATTACCACTCTTATAATAATAATGAGTTTTATCAGTCCTAGAAGCTTTACTCCAAGTAATAGGAATAGCATAGCCATTAGTAATATAATATCCTTCCCCATTACCTACAGTATCTAAATCTTGTCTACCATAACTATCTAAAGTATGGTTATTAACTCTCATAATAATTATATTTTTATAATGATATTGTTTCCCACTATCTCTATCAATATGTGGACTATTATTCATATAACGTAAATAATATCTATTAGTAGCATCATAAGTATAACTTCTAACCCCACTATTAGAATATGTCATAGTAATGTTATTAGCAGTTAATAAATCACTTGTATCATTAAATGCAACTTCATCAGTAGTATAATTTAAAAGACTATAATTATTACTAGTAATGCGATAATTTTTACTAGTAGCACTATCATATAAATTTTCTATACTAGTAAAAACATTATGAGGAGCAGCAATTTGATTATTACGATAATATCCATTATCATAAAGGCCATTTATATTATTAACCCCTAAACTTTTAATATCATTTTCAGCATATGGACTCCATCCATAATGAGCATATATCGCATCACTCTCAAGGGCATAATCTAAAAAATAGTGTCTACTACTTCTAACTGGACCAATTACGCTAGTATTAATATCTTTAAAAATAGCCATTATTCTAGTTAGTCCACCTTCTACTATTATCTCATAAGTTAAATAAGCATCTTGTAATCCTACATGAGCATTATTAAAAACATTATTATCAATCATAATAGCGATAGGTCGTTTATTACTATTAACATCATAAACAGTTAAATCTTTCTTTTCTAAAGTCGAAACATCATCAATTTTTAATTTTTCTTTATTCTTAGGTTTACTATCATTAATAGATAATAAAAAATAGAAAATTCCTGTTAATACCAAAAACAATAACAAACTAACTAAAATAACTATAATTAATTTCTTTTTTTTATTCTTAGGTTTAATTCTAGCATCTTTTAAAGACTTTGGCCTTCTCACAATTACCACCCAACTAAATTTTAGCATATAATAAAGAATTATTAAACTTTTATATAAAAATATTCTCAGTTAATTTATAACGAGAATATTTTTATTTATATAATTATTTTACAAGCTTTTTTACATAAGGACTTTCTACAGATTTATATCCCTTAAAAGACTCCATACTATTAACATCTTCTTTTCTATTTTGAAAAAAAATTAATTTATTAGCATTTTTTAATTCAATCTTATCGGCTTTATCAATACTTTTTACAACTTTACCTGACCTAGTCACACTAGTACCGGGCAAAGTCTTTTCTTTCATTTTATCTGCCATTCCCATAAACTAAAACCTCCCTATTAATTAACAACTATATCTCTATCACTAGGCATAACTTGTATAAAAGTATTACCATCACTAACCTCTATTTCATCCCCATTACTATAAGAATAAAGTGTCTTACCACTTCTTGAGTCTTTCTCCCAAGTAATAGGCATAGCATAACCATTAGTAATATAATAACCAACTCCTGTACCTACAGTATCTAAATCTTGTCTACCATAATCATCAAGAGTACTATTATTAACTTTCATAATAATTATATTTTTATAATGATATTGTTCTCCACTATCTCTATCAGTATGGGCAATTCCATTCATATAACGAAGATAATAACCATTATCACTATCATAAGTATAACTTCTAACTTCACTATTAGAATAAGGTATTTCAATACTAGTTAAAGTACTTCCTTCTAATTCACAATTATCTCCATCACAATTTAATGATTTATCTATTTTTTCTAAGTCTACCTTGTTAGCTACAAAATTTAAATTTTCATAATTACTAGATGTCGTATCATAACCTAATTGTTTGGCCATCAAATACAAATTATCAATACTAGTAAAAACATTATGAGGAGCGGCAATTTTATTATCACGATAAAATGCATCATCATAAAGACCGTTAATATTATCAACATCTAAAGATTTTATATCATTTTCAGCATATGTACTCCAACCATAATGAGCATAAATTGCATCATTTTCAAGCGCATAATCTAAAAAGTAATGTCTACTACTACGAACTGGCCCTATTACAGTAGTATCAACATCTTTATAAATAGCCATTATTCTAGTTAAACCACCCTCAACAATTATCTCATAAGTTAAATATGCATCTTGCAATCCTACTTGTTCATCATTTTCTACATTATTATCAATCATAACAGCGATAGGCCGTTTATTACTATTAACATCATAAACTTTTAACTCTTGCTTTTCCTTGACTATAGGTATATCATTACCTAAATAAACAAAATAATAATAAAAAGCTCCTGCTACTATTAAAAGTAAAATTATTATCATCACTACAATAATTTTTCTTTTTTTCTTTTTTTTCAAAAGTATCATCTCCTAATTACATTTTATCATAAATACTTCTAACTTAATAGAACTTTTTATAAAGTAAAACATAAAGTATATTAGGTGATCAAAATGTCCCAAATAGTTCAATATACAAATAAAGAATTAGATTTATTGGCAAGATTAATGAGAGCAGAAGCAGTTGGTGAAGGAGAATATGGTATGTTAATGGTTGGTAATGTAGGAGTAAATAGAGTCCTTGCTAATTGTTATACTTTTAAAAAAATTAATACCATAACACAAATGGTTTATCAAAATCCTGGCGGTTTTGCTGGTATTAATAGTCCTCAATTTACATCAGGATCTACTATTAAAGAACGTGAATTAGCTCAAAGAAATTTAAAAGGTGAATGCTACTATCCTGCTACTAATGCCCTATGGTTTTATGCTCCTGGAAGAAATAACAACTGTATTAGTACTTGGTATGATCAAGCACTAGCAGGAAGATTTAAAAATCACTGTTTTTATGCTCCTGATCCTAATATTTGTCCACCCCTTCACTAAAAATATATTGTCAAAATAAAATAAACTATGCTATAATGAATGTGTTCAAGAAATAAACCCATAGGGGCGTGGTATAATGGTAGCATAGGAGTCTCCAAAACTTTTGATGGGAGTTCGATTCTCTCCGCCCCTGCCATAAAAATAAACTCTACTAAGAGTGTTAATATAAATAAAACCATGATTTTTATAATAAGTCATGGTTTTTCATTTAACAAAAAAAATTAGATAAAAAAGAATCTAGGAAAATATTCTAAATCTATTATATTAAGCTTATTAATTTATACAATTATGAAAAAATACCAAAATATGGTACAATAACTTTATCCATAGCCTTTAAGGAGTGATAAAATGAGTCAATTAAATTTTAGAACTTATCAAAGAAGAAATGTAACTCGCGAAAGTGGTTACCACACTTGTAAAGAAACTACTGGTAGTGAATGTATAGTTATTCATGCTAATAGATGTAATATTAATCAAAATGAAATATTCACCTTTAAAAAAAATAATTTACATCTTAAAAAAACATTTGGAAAAAATAGTAGTATTTTAGCTTTTGGAGGATATATATATTGTCAAAAAAGTATTAATATTACATATGATCTATCATATATAAAAAACAAAAAAACATTTAATTATACTATTAACCAAACTACACCACTTAATGCAAATGATTGGAACAATATAGGATTTCATAAATTAATTGAAATAGAAAATTACCCTTTATTAGAAAATATTATTATAAAAATGAAAATAGCAACACCTGATAATAACTATATAGATTTAATTGGTTTCGATATCAATATTATTGACAAAAGTGAATTTGAAGATGAAAAATTTGCTAAAAGTTTTTATCAAAAAACAAATATGCATATACCTCATATATATTACTTAAACACAACCTTACCAATTAAAGAATATTTAATATCTAATCAACAATTTTCTAAAGGGCAACTAGTAGTATTAAAAAGTTGTAATAGATGTGGAAGATTTTTACCAATAAATATAAAAAATGAAATAAATACTCTTGCTTTTTCATTACATTGTAAAAAGCAAGCACCTTGCAAACATTCAGCTTTTAAAGCATATAAAATTCAAAATAAAATTAATAAACAAGAATTAATAGATTTTGGAATAAAAATAGAAAATGATAAAGTTATTAGTTATTATGGACATCAATTAGAATGTAAAGCTTGTAAAAAGTTCTTTGTAAATACTCCCCTTAATCCCCAAAGAAATGCCCAACAATTTAAAGAAGATGGACTACGACGTCGAGCTATTGAAATTTTAATAAATGAACTATTACACACTAACTTAATTCACTTTGAATTTGAAAAGAAAACAAGAAAACAATTTGCCGAATATATTTGGAATAAATTTGATCATAAGTGTTTTAAATGTAAAAAAGAATTAACCTTAAATGAAATGAACTTAGATCATACAATGCCCTTAGCCTATTTATATAGACTAGATGATACAGCAACATGTCTATGTTCTACCCATAATTCTCAAAAAAGTGATACTTTTCCAGTTGATTATTATTCTAAAGATGAGCTTATTGAGTTAAGTAAAATAACTGGATTACCTTTAAAAAAATTACAATCTAAAGAAATAAATAAAGAAGTGCTAAATTTATTAGTAAAAAATGTGGTATGGTTCTATGATGATTTTTTAATGCATCCTGAATATCAGAAAAAACGTGATGGAATACTAACAGCTAATAAAATTAATGATTCCCTAAAACGAGTAATTGCTAATAAAGTTGATTTAGCTGAAGAATATAAAAAAAGAACTGGTCATTATCCAAGTTCTATTACAATTATAGAAAAATAATAGTACTTTGCTTAATACTATTATTTTTTTATTAAAAACATAAATTCATGCTCTACTGTATTACCCTTATCTTTTATTCCATGTTTTTCTATATTAGATACATTCTCTTTCCCAATATAAACTATATCAAAATATTTTGAAGCATATTTTTCTAATTCACATGCCATATCTATTTTAGAAGTTTTCCCAAGATGTAAAATAACCTTACCATCTTTTTTTAATACTTTACTACACATTTTAAAAAAAGAATCATAAACACTAAAATCTTTTTTTTGTTTTGAATCCAAAAATAATTGTTCAGCATCTTTAAAATGTTTTTTATCCCAACCACATAACCATAATCTCATCCAATTTTGCATATAAAATTTAATTGAATCAGCGAAGGGAGGAGAACAAATAATATAATCAACTTCTAAATTATATGAAACTATATTACTATAATCTCCATATATAGCTCTACCCTTTACGTAATTAGAAAAATCACCAGTTTTATATGCAGCATCTATTTTATCTTTTATATGCTTAATAACATTTTTATAAACAAACTCTCCTTTTGGTGCATAAGGAGTTAAAGAATGTGAAATTCTAGATAAAGCATAAGGTCTATTTCCATGTAAAACATGCATAAACGCTGATAATATAACAGCATCAGAAGATGTAATATTATGTATATTTGTTAAAAAATATTCTCTTGCACATATTATTTCTCTAAAAGTATCTTCATGAAAATAGGCTGCTAAAGTCTTATTATAACCAAAATCTTTATTTTCTAAAATCTTTTGAGCTATCTTTTTCGTATCTTTATTTTTTAAAATATACTTATCTAACTTATCAAGTGCAATTTTTACTTCTTCATAATCAGGTTTTTCTAATTTAGCTTTAGAAACAACAAAAGCCATTTCACTTAAATCATTACCAATACCAATTCTTCCTTGTAAACATGCTTCAAAAGGAATAGTACCAACTCCTGATAAAGGATCTAAAACTATATCACCTTCTTCAGTAAAATCTTTTATTAAAAAATAAGCAATAGCTGGTTTTAATTTACCATGATATGAACATAAAGAATGCCAAGGATGACCCCAATTTCTTCCTACATAAGGTTTATTTTTGTAAGGCATAATCTTAATAAAGTCCGTAGCTTTTTTTAAAAACTTTTGAGCTTCTTTATTATGTTCATCTACTAACTTATTCTTTTCTAATTTAAAGCGAAGAATTCTTTGCGATAAAACCATCTTATTTTTAGATCTCCTCTTTCTTAAAATGCTCTCATCATACTTAATAAACCCATAATTTTCACATATCTGAGATAAAATTTCATGAGTAGGAATATGTACTCCAGCAAATTGTGAATCACCAATATCCATAATAAATATACCATTATCTTTAAGAGCAACTGACAATTTTTTAATAACAGTATCCATATCATTAAAATATCCAATTATCATTTTAACTATTCTTTTATCATAGACAATAGGTTCTAACCTATCAACATATGGTTTAACAAAATCTAATGGAATAAAATTTTCATTTCTTTTTGAAACATTATTAATACCAGCGATAATACCTTTTGAATGAAAAAAAGGCATATTACTTTCATCAGTTATAAAATCATTAAGCTTCAACTCTAATTTTGTATTTCTAATATAATTAGTTCCATTTAAATAAGGAGGAGAGGTAATAACACAATCAAATAAATTTTCTTCACTAATATCCCTTGCATCTGGCTTTAATAAAGTTGTTTCACATTTTAAGGTATTACCATAATACTCAATATCATTAATAATACTTTCTAATTTTTTAATAAATAAATCTATAACACTATCTTTATTTTTTTTAATCATTTCTTTTTCAGTGGCATATCGCAAATCACCACGTCTAACAGTTTTAGAACTAGGTACAACAATAGAAGATAATGCTAACATCAAAATTTTTCTAGTATTTTCTTCTTTTACCTTAAAAATTTCTTTTTTAATTTGCAAAATTATATTTAATCTTTCTTCTTCAAAAAACTTTTCAAATCCTCCCCATTCAATATTTTTAATACTTTTAAAGTTCTTTTTTTCAATTTTATCTAAAAATTCTTTTAATAAAGTTGTCCCTATTTTTTCATTACATATTTTTCTTACACAATTAATTTTAGTGTCAATAACATTTAACATAAAAGGATTAGTCTCACTATAATATGATTTAATCCCTCGTTGACTTGCCACAAGGGGTGTTGTTCCTGTACCGGCAAAAGGATCATATATACATTCAATCTTTTTATCTTTAATCATATCTAATTCATTTATAACCAAACATGCTGAATATCCTTCAACATAAGAATACCAATTATGAATAGGTTCTATTTTATTTAATTCAAAAGTTCCCGCTTTTTTCAAATCTTCTTTTTTCATTGTTTTCCTTTACCCATCAAAAAATCAGTAATACTTTCTTTAATATGATATGATTTCAATAAATATCTCATTTTTAAGACTCCTTTTAGACTAAATACAGTCTAATTTTAGCACTGAAAATAACCCTTCGTCAATAAATTATAAGTATTAAAAATCTTTTATTTTACTAAGTCTAAGTGAATTTAACACTACTGTTAAACTGCTAATTGTCATAGCAATACTTGCAAACATAGGACTCATACTTACTCCATAATTTTCAAATAAACCAATAGCGATAGGAATCATAAGTAAATTATAGAAAAAAGCCCAGAATAAATTCTCTTTAATTATAAGATATGCTTTTTTACTTATTTTAATAAGATCTAAAATATTAGAAATATCATTATTCATAAGGATAACATCAGCAGAATCCATCGCTACATCAGTTCCATCATTAACACTTATACCAATAGTAGAATTTACTAAGGCAGGAGCATCATTAATACCATCTCCTACCATTATTACTTTTCTACCTTTAGAAACTAAGTCTTTAATAGTACTTGCCTTCTTCTTTGGTAAGACATTAGAAATCACTTTAGTTATACCAAGTTCTTTGGCAATAATACTAGCCGTTATTTCATTATCTCCTGTTAACATTATTACTTCTATATTATTATCATTAAATTTCTTAATTACATCTTTTATATTATCTCTAACTATATCTTTAACACCTATAAGACCAATAACTGTTTTATCTTCTATTACATAGATAATACTACAACCATTATTTATTAGAGTAATATAATCTTCTTCATGACTATCTTTTATTTTTAAATCTTTTAATAAAGTATTATTTCCTAGATAATATTCTTTATTATTAACACTTGCCTTAATTCCTTTACCATTTATTGTTTTAAAGTCAGTTACACCTAATTTCTTTTTAACTTTAAAAGCCGTACTAATAGGATGAGAGGAGTTCTTTTCAATATTAGATACAATATTAATTAAATCATAATCTTTATAGTTAGAGTAATTATAAGCTTTGAATATTTTCAAATTACCATAGGTAAGGGTTCCTGTTTTATCAAAGACAACTGTATCAATAGTTCTTGCTTTCTCCAAGACTTCACTATTTCTTAAGATTAAGCCTTTCTTAGCACATATTCCATTACTTACAACTACAACAAGTGGTACGGCAAGTCCTAAAGCACAAGGACAAGCGACTACTAGGACTGTTACCATATGAATTAGTGCTTCATTTAAAGGTAGACCTATTATTAGTTGAATAATAAATGTTAAAAAGGCAATGATTAAGATTACTGGAACAAAGATACCACTTACTTTATCGGCAATTCTTTGTATTTTTGTTTTGGTATTAGTAGATTCTACTACTAGTTTAACTATTTCAGAGATGGTAGAGTCTCTTCCTATTCTTTTAGCTTTATATTCAATAAGTCCATCATAACTAATAGAACCAGCGATAACAGTTGCACCTTTTTCTTTTAGGACAGGGGCACTTTCTCCTGTAATAAAGCTTTCGTTAACATAAGTCTTACCTTTAGTAACAATACCATCAACAGCGATTTTCTCTCCTGCTTTACAAATTAGAGTATCCCCTACTTCTACTTCATCAATAGTTACTTTTAACTCTTTGTTATTCTTTTTAACTACAGCATAACTTGGAGTTATTTGGACTAACTTTCTAATAGCATCTTTTGTTTTATCTTTACTAGAGTCTTCAATAAC
The DNA here is from genome assembly GCA_946494015.1 of uncultured Mycoplasmatota bacterium. GTDB lineage: Bacteria > Bacillota_I > Bacilli_A > RF39 > UBA660 > Onthousia. The sequence continues at coordinate 46,869 of CAMMBL010000003.1, forward strand.
ACGACCTAGTTTAATAAAATAGATAACCATACAAGTAGATTCAAAATATAGATTATGAAGTAAAGTGTTATTTCCCCCTAATATATTTATATAATTGTAAAGACTATATAGAAAACTAAAGATAACACTAAACATAACAAGGGTATCCATATTAGGCATCTTATGAAGTAAATTCTTTATACCGCTTTTTATAATGTCTAATCCATAGATTAAATAGACTAAAGTAATTATCAACATAGTTGTGGATAAAATAAGAGGGTAATTGTGATTAAGATAAGGTATACTTGGTAGGTTTAACATATTTCCCATAGATATATACATCATAAAGATAATTAATAATCCCAAAAGAATTAATTTTATCTTATCATTTTTATTAGTAACTTTATCTTCTATGCCTTTAAACTCTCCTAGACTAGTAAAACCAGCTTCTTTAATATATCTTTCTATATCTTTAACTGTTATATTTTCATAGTAAATAGTAGCGATTGATAAGACTAAATTAACTGTCGCTTCTTTTACTCCCTCTTGTTTATTTAGATACTTTTCAAGACCTGATGAACAGGCACTACAAGTCATTCCACCTATTTTTAAAACTATTTTTTTCATACTTAATCCTTCTTTACTCTTAATATTCTTAAAGCATTAATGATAGCGATAACAGAAACACCAACATCGGCGAATACAGCTGCCCACATTGTAGCAATACCGATGGCACTGAATAACAATACTACTATTTTAACAGTAATAGCAAAGATAATATTTTCTTTTACTATTTTCATTGTCTTTTTACTTATTTTAATAGTACTTGCTAGTTTAGAAGGCTCATCTGTCATAATGACAATATCAGATGCTTCTATCGCAGCATCACTACCAAGACCTCCCATTGCAACACCAATATCTGATAAAGCAAGAACTGGAGCATCATTAATACCATCTCCGATAAAGACTAGTTTACCATATTCGCTTTTTTCTTTCATTAAAGACTCTACTTTTTTTACTTTATCCTGAGGAAGTAGTTCAGCATAATATTTATCTAGCTTTAATTCTTTTGCAACATTTTTACTAATTTCTTCTCTATCTCCTGTTAACATTACTATTTTCTTAACATTGTTTTTTCTAAACTCTTTTACCGCTTTATAAGCATCTTCTTTAATTTTATCAGAGATTATAATAGTACCAGCGAAAATTTTATCAATAGCAATATAAATGACCGTTCCAATATCATTACTCTTAATATAGTCAATATTATACTCTATCATTAACTTTTCATTACCTACTAGAACTTCTTTAGACTCTACTTTTGCTATTACACCTTTTCCTTTAAGTTCTTTTGTTTTCGTAACTTGCTTTTCATTTATATCTTTACCATAAGCTTCTTTTATAGATAAGGCAATTGGATGATTAGAATAATTTTCAGTATAACTTGTATATCTTAATAAATCTTCTTTAGAATAACCTATAGGATTAACTTTTTGAACTTCAAAAATACCTTCGGTTAGAGTTCCTGTTTTATCGGACACTATAATTTCAGTATTAGCAAGATCTTCTAAATAATTACTTCCTTTTACTAAAACACCTATTTTAGAAGCTGCACCTATTCCTCCAAAGAAACTCAAAGGTATTGATATTACTAAAGCACAAGGACATGAAACAACTAAAAATGATAAAGCTCTATATATCCATATTTTAAAAGAAGTATCTAATATTAAAGGCGGAATTAATGCTAGGAAAATAGCAATTATTACAACGATAGGAGTATAATATTTAGCAAATTTACTGATAAAGTTTTCTGATTTAGATTTCCTACTACTAGCATTTTCTACTAAGTCTAAGATTTTACTGACAGTAGATTCACCATACTCTTTAGTTACTTTAACTTTTAATATTCCTTCATTATTAATACAACCGCTTAATACCTCATCATTAACACTTACACTTTTTGGAACTGCTTCTCCTGTAAGGGCAAGAGTATTAAGAGTAGATGGACCTTCTACGACAATACCATCTAAAGGTATCTTTTCACCTGGCTTTATTAAGATAATATCCCCAACTTTAACTTTATTAGGGTCTACTCTTTCAGTCTTTTTATCATGATAAAGATTAGCATAGTCAGGTCTTATATCCATAAGTGATGCCACACTCTTTCTTGATTTATCAACAGCATAACTTTGGAATAATTCTCCTACTTGATAAAATAGCATTACAGCGACTGCTTCAGGAAACTCGCTAATAAAAAAGGCTCCAATGGTGGCAATAGTCATTAAGAAGTTTTCATCAAAGACTTTTCCTCTTGTAATGTTTCTTAAGGCTTTTAAGATGATATCATAACCTACTATTAAATAAGCACTAATAAATAAAATATTTTTAATAATACTATAATTTAAAATCATAGCAATTATCAAAAGAATAAACGCTATAATAATTCTAATTAATTTCTTCTTCATTTTTTTAGTCATTATTAAATCTCCTCAATACTAACATCTGGTTCTTCTTTTCTTATTATCTTTTTTATTTGTTTTAAAGCATTATTTAAATTATTTTCGTAACAACTAAAAACTAAACTTTCCATCATAAAATTAATAGAAACATTGTCTATTAAAGTAATTTTTCTTAAAGCTTCCTCTAATTCATTAGCACAGTTTACACAGTCTAAACCTTCTATTTTAAATTTGTAATTTTTCATACTACTCCTTCTTTCTAATTTTTATGATTAATATGCTCTAGGCCTATTTCAAAAAGTTTTACAATATGATCATCATCTAAAGTATAATAAACTTCTTTACCGCTTCTTCTACATTTAACAATCCCACTTTCTCTTAAAGTTGCTAATTGATGAGAAACACTCGATTTAGTCATATTCAAAACATTAGCAAGATCACAAACACACATTTCATCTTGATCAAGAGCAAAGAGAATTTTACATCTTGTTGTATCACCAATTAATTTAAATAACTTAGCTAGTTGACTAAATGTAATATCTTTGGGTATTTTCTCTAAAACTTTATTAACAATATCTTCATGAATAATATTACAATCACAAGTAAATTCATTTCTAGACATTTTTACACCCCTTACTATTATATTATTAAATAGTTGAATACACTCTCAACTATTATTAGTATAATTGAATAATTATTCAATTGTCAACAGTTAATATTTAATAATATTTGAATCTAACTAATCTTTGAATTATAATATAATTAGAGGTGATATTTTTGATAGTATGTCCAAATTGTCATACTGAAAATGATGATGATGCTAAATTTTGTAAAAATTGTAGTTATTATTTCTTAGAAACTAATAATGAAAATAATAAAAAAGAGAAAACTAAAAATTCTAAAGGAAAAGTAAAAAAGAAAACTAAAACGAAAAATAAAGTTAAGACTAAAGTAAAAAAAGAAAAAGCTAATAGAAATAATACTAATAGAGAAAATCACAATTTCTTCACTAAATTTCTTTTATTCTTTTTTATACTTATTAGTTTAATACTAATCGCTGTTACTGCTATTTTTGCCTACAATTATTATCAAGAACAAAACATTATAGTACCAAATGTACTAGGTTATTCAACTAATGAAGCAAAAGAAGTATTAAAAGAAGCAAAACTTAGTTATGAAATAAAAGAAGAAGAAACAACTAACGAAAACGAAATTGGTCTTGTTATAAAACAAAATAAAAAAGCTGGATCAAAAGTCCATGAAAATACCATTATTACTTTAACTATAGGTATATTAGATAATCATATTATTGTACCAAATGTTGTAGGAATGCCTATAGAAGAAGCTCTTAATCTTTTAAATAATGATGGTATTGCATATCAAATTATTTATCAAGAAACTTCTACTGATAATGACAAAGTTTTAAAACAAAGTATAAAAGCTGGAAAAAAAATTGAAAAAACAGAAATAATAACTCTAACCGTTAATAAAAGTATTGAAGAAAAGAAAGATACTATTAGTAAAGACGATGAAGATGAAGATATTACTGATAATAAAAATACTATTGATAATAATGATAATTCAACTAAATCAGAATAAAAAAACAAAAAGATATAATGATCACATGTTATATCTTTTTATTAATCTAAATTTTTACTATCAACATTAGCCTTATTTACAACCACTTTAGTTTCAGGATTAAAACAAGAAGGTAATAATTGTTTAAGATATATCGCTTCATATGGAACAGTCTTATCATAAGGTAAATTATTTATCGATTTCAACTCATCAGAAAGTCCATCATTAAGATTTAAACGTAATAAATAATTATTTTTAATAGAATAATTATTTAAATAATAATCATAGCGACTTAAACCATCTAAAAATTTATTAGCATCTAACTGTTCACCTTCAGGTACAGCAATTGTAACAGTAGGAGCATTACTAACAACATTTTCAATATCTGAAGGAACTAATTTCGTATTGTCTTCTGAAACACTATAAACTCCACGCTGTATACCACTACCAATAACATCAGCCTCATTAAATGATGAAACTAATCCTAATGCCAACAAATCTGAATTAGTATTGCCAGAATTATAATTACCTATAATTTTAGGAACCTTTCCCTTATAAGAAGTCAAAGCAACATAAGTTTCAACATCACTTACATCCAAACTATTAATATCTCTAACTTCTACTTCTAAACCATCATTAGTTAATTCATTAGATAATCCTTCAATTTGTATATCAGATACTCCATCATTAACTAAAACTAAATCAAGACTAGATAACTCACTAATATTAGTTTCAATAACATTATCAAAGTCATCATTATTATTAATATTATTTTCTTCATAAGTAATACTTATATTATTAGAAGATATTGTCTTATCCTTACTTAAAGAATTAGCAAAAATACCTGCTGCTAAAGCAGCAGCTGATATACCTATAATCATTCCTACAATCTTTTTCTTATTAACAACATATTTCTTATGAGAACATTTTGCAACTTCTTTAGTAACTACAACATTTCTTGCAATAAATCTTTCATAACGATCCCTATTTCCTTCAATAGGAAAAAATTCAATCTCATCTTTATTATAATCAGTTCCCGTTTTCTTTAATTTCCTTTTTTCTATAATTCTTTTCCCATCACCAATATTAATAATCTCAGCCATATTATCACCTACTTCTTACCTTTATTAGCTGCTATTTCTCTAAGTAAATTTATAATTTCACCCATACCATAAATTAAACTACAAAAAACAAAGCTACATAGCCAAAATAAAATAGTTAAAGATAAATTATATTCTGTTTTTGTACAAGTATCAAACAAATTAGAAGTCTCACTACAAGCGGGAAATAAATTACCTAAAATTACACCAGCAATAAATAAAAATATAAATAAACAAACTGCCAACTGTTGATAAAAATTATAATTTCGTTTTTTTTGAACTTCTTTACTAATCTTTTTCAATCTAGGTAATTCTTTACGTTCTTCGTCTATTTCATCAAACAGATCCTTCATTTTTTTCCTCCTTTTTATCAGTTTCCTTCTTTTTAGAATTATTCTTACTAACATTTTTATTATCTATGTATTCTTTATACAAATAAATATATCTAATAAATAAGAAATTATACATACTTTCTAACAGATAAACAACAACATCTTCAAAGCTATTAACTGAAACTAATGAAACAATCAAACTAATTCCTATAATTCCAACTAATAAATAATAATATTGTCCATTTTCTATTTCAGAAAGAGGACTATCAAAAAGGCCTAAATCTTTTCCAATAACAGTATTACTAAAAAAAGAATAACCAAAATAAAGAACAATCAATACATTAAATGCTAAACTTAAAATAGAACTAAAACCAAATGATTGAAATATAGTAAATAAACTAGCAAAAGCTGAAAGCAAGTAAAATATAAACATAATTACATTTAAATAATCAAAATATCTTTTACCAACTTTAGTTCTAATTAAAATAAAATAAATCAAAGCTACCAAATATATACTATTTTGATTTATAATAGATCTAAAAATTTCTGTAGCACTCAAATGACTTTGAATAGCAAAAGATTGTGATAAAATAATTAAAACTATTAATAAACCAATCATAATAAATGTAATAATATTTGGACTATCAAAAAAGTCTTTTTCATTTTTTCTACTCATATAAACCTCCTTATCCTCCTTAATTATAACATAAAAAGACAAAAACCATCATATAAATTTAATTAACTAGCACACGTTTACGATAAGCTTTCTTCTCTTTAACTTCATAATCTTTTTTTATTTCTTTTAAATTATTATATTTACTACCATAACTATCCATAACTAATCTTATAAATAAATTCTTTTCATAATATCCATTTAATAATTGTTTACCATCTTTAAACAAAGTATAAAGAACAGTAACATCAACATGAGATCCTTTTTTTTCTTTAAAAGACCAATCACTAACTTTATAAATATTATAATCTTTTTTTGTTATATCCTGATTATAAATCAAATAATCTCCACATCTAAAAGTAACAAGTCTCTTATCATCTTTAAACTCAACCTTAGAATCATAAATATTACAAAATTCATCATCCGAAAAAGTATTTTTCATATTAGTAACTAAATTATCATTTATCATTTCATATAAATATACAGTTTCGTCATTATAATTAATAGCATTAATACCAATTATCTTTGCATTATATTTAAAAACTTGAAAACTAGTTTGTTTATCAACATTAATAACTATTAATAAAACAATTACTGTTATAATTAAGCAAACAAAAACAATAACTAAAAACTCATACGTCCCACTACCACGTTCTTTAAATAATTCTCTCATATTTTTTTCAACTTACTTTCAATATTATCATCAACTATTTTTAAGGTTTCAATACTTAATTTAAAAGAACTCTCATAATCACCTTTATAAAATAAATTAGTGGCTCTATTAAGACCAGTATTTATCTCCTCATACAAAAATCTATATCTATTTCCATAAACTATTACCATTTCACTAAGTTTAGCTTTCTTAATCATATTTAAAGTTGTATTATATAATTTTAAAACTAAGTCCCTTGCTGTATCAACACGAGTATTAAGAGTTTTTATTACAATAGGTTTACGAGATAATTCCTTTACAATTTCCAAAATTGCTTCATTTGCTTCACTAAGTTCCACAAAATAATTATCACTAATAATAGGCAATTTAAACTCTCTCATCTTTTCTTTACATTCACGTAATAGTTTATCAATTTCTTCTAATTGTTCCCTTGCTCTTTGTTCATCTTCATACATATTGCCAAGAGATTTTAAAGCAACATCCAAAGTAGATTCAGTTTGTTTAAGTCTAATTGTAAGATCATCCACTTCTTTAGTAATTAAAGAATAAGGTGTTGCAAAGTTTTTAACTCTGCCAATTATATTTTTATAATCATCCTTTATAGATGTTAAATCTTTATTAACTTCATAAATGATATTAACATCTTCTTCATTAAGATCATACATATTTTTTATATCATCTAATTGTTCATAAATATCTGTTACAATCTTATCAGTTTTCTTTAATTTTTTAGCAAAATCTTTAATACCTTCTTCATAAACCTTACGTGAAAGTCTTTCTTTCTCAAAATCAACAAAAATACTATCTAAATAATCTAAAATTGTTTTTAACTCAAACATACAATCTTCAAGATTTAAAACTTTAATACGATCAAGAATAGTATCAACATTTTTCTTCGATTCTTTTAAATTATAATCAAGATTTAAATATTCTATAGGATAACCTTTTTCAATCATATCTTCACTAGTATCTTCGATTTCTTTAATTCGTTTAGGAATTAATTGTTTACACATCAACATTAAATCAGGAACTTCAGAAACAACAATTTCCATATGTTCAATCATAGTATCTAAAGCTTTAACAATATGTACAACATCACTATACATATTATCATCCATGGCTTTTTCAAATTCTAAAAATCTTTTTTCTATATTTTCAAGTTGCAATTCAATAGCTTCACTCATTTCTTCATAAAGATTTTTATGTTCATTATACTCTTTATTTAAAGCCCTATATTTAGTTTTAAGCTTACTAATAATACTCCGATATTTTTCTTCACTCAAGGTAATTTCTTTTATTTGATCTAATAAATCATCAGCTTGTTCTCTTAATTTATAGACTTCCATTTCACATTTAGCAATTCTAAATTTAGCTGTTTTATATTCTTTTTTAGCAATTAAAGTATCTAAATCTATAAGCATATCGTCAATTTTAGGTAAGTCTTCATTTTTAATGATATCAAATCTTTCTTCCCATTTTTGATATTTTTCTTCCATTTTTTCATTTTTTACAATAGGCTCTAATTTAGATAATTCTAAAAGAACAGGAGTACTCCCAATTAAATTTTTCTCACGTTCTAATTCATTATATATATTTTGATAATACTTCTTTTGCTTACTTTTTAAAATAGTGATAATAGCAATTACTAAAATCAAAACTACAATAATACCAACAACAAACAAAAGTGTATGACTCATTACTATCACCTCTACTATACCATAATAACATAAACTAACATTTTCTGCTACTTAAATTCAGATATTTTTAAAACCTTTTTAAGATGAAGATCTTGACAAACTAATCTTTTCATAATATGATATTAGAGCATATTTACTTGAAACAGCAATGTTTTACTTTATTCAATGTGTTTTCTAAATTTATAGTAACTTTTGTGCTGTAAAGTGAAAGAAATACTCCCTAGTTTGACAGTTTTGTTATAAAAATCCTTGCAACCCTAGATAAAATCTAG
>CAMMBL010000004.1 GCA_946494015.1 uncultured Mycoplasmatota bacterium
ACAGACGAAAAAAAGTTATGAAGAAATAAAAAATCTAAGTAAAGTATGGACTCATCTAGAATTTAAAGAAAAAAGAACCATCATTGAAGGACTATTAGATAAAATAGTTGTTGATGGAAATACTTTAAAAATATACTGGAATGTTAGTGAGAACTAACATAAAAATTGTAGTGTTTTCTCTCCATATGTCTTATAGTCCGATGTAACACATACTAACATTTATCTTTAAGTTATTAATAATATTAGATAAATTATATGGAATTACAACCTTCATAAATATTTGATATTTATTAGCGCCTAAACTTTTAAGTAGGGTAATATAATTTTGATCAGTTTCTTTAAAGTCATGGTAAACATTTATAATAGATAAAAATAAAGAAATTAATAAGGCCATAAATATAATAGAATTTGTACTAGCTCCAACCCAAATAATAATTAAAGGTCCAAGAGCAACTTTAGGTAGAGAATTTAAAACAGTTAAGTAAGGATCAAGTATATTTGCTAACCTTTTAGAAAACCAAAGAAAAGTAGAAATCAGAAGTGAAATAATTGTAACGATTAAAAAGCTAACTATAGTTTCATATAAAGTAATACCAATATGTATAAATAAATCATTATCAGTAAAAAGATTAACTAAAGTATTTAAAACTAGACTAGGGCTAGATAAAAGAAAAGTATTAATAAGATTAAATTTTGCTAATAGTTCCCATCCTATAATGAACACTAGTAAAATTAATATTTGAAAACTAATAACAATAATTTTTTCTTTTTTTCTTTTTCTAAGAAATGCTTTATGTTCTAAACTAAAGTTTGACATCTAAATCTCTCCATATCATTTCATAATAATAATTAAATTCTTTCTCTTTTCTATTATTAAATGGAGTAGAACGATTTTTATAATTAATATCATAGACTTTTTTTATTATGCAAGGTCTTCCAGTAAGTACAATAACTTTATCAGCCAAACTAACAGCTTCCCCAATATCATGAGTTACCATAATTGCTGTTTTACCAAGTTCTTTAATCATTTTATAAACATCATCAGCAAGCATTACCCTTGTCATTGCATCAAGAGCTGAAAATGGTTCATCTAAAAGTAATATATCAGGTTTAGTAGCAAGTGTTCTAATTAAAGCAGCTCTTTGCCTCATACCCCCAGATAGACTATCAGGAAATTTATCTTTAAAATCACTTAATCCATAAATATCTAATAAACTTATAACATATTTTTTATCTTCATCAGTTACTTTTCCTTTTAATTTAAGACCTAATAAACAATTATCTAATATACTAAGCCAAGGAAATAAACTATCTTTTTGTAACATATAACCAACTTTAATATTATCATTAGAAAATTTAATATTACCACTAGATTTATTATCTAAATTAGCAAGTATTGATAAAAGAGTACTTTTACCACAACCAGAAGGACCAACAATAACAATAAATTTTCCTTTTTCTACAGTTAAATTAATATCTTTAATCGCTTCTATTTCTCCATCATTATCTTGATAATTTTTTGATAGATGTGTAATTTCTAAAATATTAGTTTTCATACATCAAGTCACTAAATGGAACTTTACTATCAAGCTCTTTAGCGTTAATCATTATATCTTGTAAGTGGTTAAATGATTCTTCTGTAAATTCAGTAGTTTTAGGCCAAGCATCAATAGAACGATATCTTGCAACTACTTTTGTTAAATCATCAAGTGAAGTATCAGGAAATTGATTAAGAATAGCTTTTGCTACTTCTTCATCAGATTTCTCATGAACAAAATCCAGTCCTTTTTGAATAGCCTTTTCAAAATTATCAATAAGTTCTTTATTATTATTTAAGTAGCTATCTCTTGCAAAGAATGAAGTATAAGGTACAACTCCTCCAAGTTCACCTAAACTTGCAACCACATAACCGTATCCTTCTTTTTCAAGTTGTAGAGCGTTAGGTTCAAACAATGCTACAAAATCTCCAGTACCCCCAATAAAAGCACTACTCATTGCTGAAAAAGCAACAGAAGTATCGATATTGACATCTTTCTTAGGATCAATACCAGCATCAGTTAATGACCATTCTAAAGTCATCTCAGGCATACCACCAGCTCTACCACCAATAATAGTTTTACCTTTTAAATCACTAAGTTTAAAATCTTTTATATCTTCACGAGCTACAATAAATGAACCATCTTTTTGAGTTAATTGTGCAAAAGTTTTTAAATAATCTTTCTCACCACCATTATAAACATAAATAGTTGCTTCACTACCAGCAAAACCAATATCAGCATCTCCAGCTAAAACAGCAGCACTAACTTTATCAGCTCCACTAGCAAGTGTAAGTTCTATATCAATACCAAGATCATTAAAATAACCTTCTTCAATAGCTACGTACATAGGAGCGTAAAAAATAGTATGGGCAACTTCAGCTAATTTAACCTTTTCTAGTGATTCATCATTTTTATTACTTTTATTTAAATTAAATAATACAGCACAAGCTAAAACAAAAATAATTAAAATAGCAATTATATAAACAATCTTCTTTTTCAAACTAAAATCCTCCTTTCAGTTCAAAGTATTATATGTAATTAATTTATCTTGGCTACATATAAAATAAATTTAGATTACGAGTATTCGTAAATTTTAATTAATTACTTGTTTTTATAATTAGATCCATTATAATAAAAACATTGGAGGTTATTATGGATATAAATATTTTAAAAACATTAATGAAATTAAATGGGATTAATAGTTATTTACAATTATCAAAAGTAATATCTATACCATATACAACACTTTTAGATTTAATAAATGGAAAAGGAGAAAGATTAAGTAATATTAAAATAATTGCTAATTATTTTAATGTGTCATTAGCTCTTTTAACTAATGAAGTAACAAAAGAATATATTGTTATTAATGAAGATAATTCAATTGAATTTTTACCTCAAACATTTTATAATTCGTATCCAACAATTTTAATGCAAGCTTAAAGTGTTTCTTTAAAGTAAAAAGAATATATGATAAAATAAAAATGAGGTGAAAATATGAGTTTTTTTAGTAAATTAAAAGATAAATTTATCAAAAAGGAAGAAATAGAAATAAAAAAAGAGGAACAAGAAAGCTTAGAAATATATGATAAAGGTTTAACTAAAAGTCGTAATGCCTTCTCATCTAAACTTTTAGATTTAACTAAAAGATATAGTAAAGTAAATGAAGAATACTTTGAAGAATTAGAAGAAATTTTAATTATGGCTGATATAGGGGTTAATACTGTCATGAATATAATGGATAAATTAAGAAAAAGAGTAAAAGAAGAAAAGATAACAGATCCTACGCTTTTAAAAGAAATAATAGTTGATGAATTATTCATTATTTATGTAAGTGGAGAAGTATTATCTCAAGAACTACAAAGAGCATCTAAAAAACCTACAGTCTATCTATTTGTAGGAGTAAATGGAGTAGGGAAAACAACTACCATTGCTAAACTTGCTTTAAAAGAAAAAAAAGCTAATAGAAAAGTTCTTTTAATCGCTGGTGATACCTTTAGAGCAGGTGCTGTTTCCCAATTGAAAGAATGGGCCAATAAATTAGAAGTTGATTTTTTTGGAAAACAAGAAGGAGTAGATCCAGCCAGTGTTATTTATGAAGGTTTAGAATATGCCCTAAACAATAATATAGATACTGTTTTAATTGATACTGCTGGTAGACTTCAAAATAAAGCTAATCTCATGAGAGAGTTAGAAAAAATAAATAAAGTTATTGCTAAATTAATAGAAAATGCACCAAATGAAACTCTTTTAGTAGTTGATGCAACAACAGGACAAAATGGTATTAGTCAAGCTAAAGCTTTTAAAGAAATAACTAATCTAACAGGAATAATACTAACAAAATTAGATGGAACCGCTAAAGGAGGTATTGTTCTAGCTATTAAAGAAGAAGTAAATTTACCAGTTAAATATATAGGGCTTGGAGAAACAGCTGAAGATTTACAAGAGTTTGATATTGAAAAATATATATATAGTTTATTTAAAGATTTTATGGAGGAAAAATAATGGGAAAAAGTGTAACTAAATTAAATCCTAAAGCAAACAATGTTAAAGAGAAGCAATTTAATTATCTTAAAATTTTAATTTTATTTCAGTTTATCCTAACTATAGCCCTAATTATATTGGGAATTATTACTATTTTTAAAACAGATCTTATCTATATATTTGAAATGTTTTTAGGTATAACTCTTTTAATAATGGCCCTAAATAATACTTTAATATATAAAAGAAAAAGTCTAACATTTTTCTATATTATTATAGGCCTTGGTTCCATAATTTTAGCTATATTAAAATTATTAGGATTATAAAATGGAAGAATTATTCTATTACACAATGCTTTATGATATTTATGGAAGCCTTCTAACTGACAAACAAAAAATATATTTTGAAGAATATTATTTTAATAATCTATCTTTAAGTGAACTTGCTACTAGATATAATATCAGTAGAAATGCTATTCATAAACAGTTAAAAGAAACTATAAATAAATTAGAAAATTATGAAGAAAAATTAAATATAGTTAAAAAGAACAAAATGTTAGAAGAACTATTAGCTAATATAAGTGATGAAGAAATAAAGCGTAAATTACAAGAAGTAATTTCCCTTTAACTCTTGTCACTTTTTCTTTTTAACGATATAATTTATCTATAAGATAAAGGAGATAGTAATATGTTTGATAAAATAATCTACATTAGTGATGAAGGAGCAAATATTAAAGTAAAAGAAAATGCTGAAGTAGCTATAAACTTAATGAATTTGCATTTAATCTTTGAAGATAATGAAAAAACAATTTTAGGAGAAGTAGATGATCTAGCTGATGGAGTTGTTAAAGCAAGATTTTTAGGAGAAATAGTAAATGGTAAACTAATTGGAGGAGTTTTAAGAAAACCGTCACTAGATGCTAAAATAAGAGTGATTAAGCAAGAAGAAATACCATTAATAGTAGGAGAAGATAAAACAGGAAATATGCCTTTTGGTGTTAGTCCTTATTACAATGATTTTCCTGTATATTTAGATGTTAACACTTTTTTTAGTAATCATTTCGCTATATTTGGTAATAGTGGTAGTGGTAAATCTTGTGGTATTTCAAGAATAATGCAAAATATGTTTGAAGATCAAAGATTATTTCCCTATAAATCAAATATTTTACTTTTTGATTCATCAGGTGAATATTATAATGCCTTTAAAAATTTAAGTAGTATAAACCCTAATTATAATTATCGTTTTATTACTACTAATGAAGTAGAACATAAAGGAGAACCATTACGCCTACCTATTTTCTTACTTAATGAAGCTGATTTAGCTATTTTATTACAAGCTACAGAACATTCTCAATTACCAATTATTGAAAGAATGTTAAAACTAGCTAGAATTTTTGCAAGTACAGGAGTAGATGCCAATAAATATAAGAATCATTTAATAGCAAAAGCTATAATGACTATTTTATATACTAATCAAACTGCTCCTAATAAAAGAAATGAAGCTTTTTCTATCCTTAATAGTTGTTCTACTGATCAATTTAACTTAGAAGCTCCAGTACAAGGTATTGGATATGTTCGTAAATTTAGGGAATGTTTCTTAATAGATTCTCATGGTCAATTTTCAGAAAGTGTTTTATTAACAGAATATGTTTCTGGTTTTATTCATGATGAGTATGATAACTATGAACCTACTAAAGATTGTTATTATACCCTAGAAGATTTAGAAAAGGCCCTAAACTTTACTTTAATAAGTGAAGGATGGCTAAGAAATGAAAATACTTATGGTGATGCGGTAACATTAAAAGTAAGACTACATTCTTTAATAACTTCTAGTAATTCTAACTATTTTAAATGGGAACAAGGAACATATATTTCTCTTGATAGATATTTATCAAGTTTAATGATTAATAATGGTAAAAAATATCAGTTAGTAAATATTAACTTAGATGATGTAGATGATGATTTTGCTAAAGTAATTACTAAAATATATTCAAGATTACTTTTTGAATTTACTAAAGGATTAAAAGAAAGAGCTAGTATTCCTTTTCATATTTTTGTTGAAGAAGCTCACCGCTATATTCAAAATGATAGAGATAGATTCTTAATAGGTTATAATATTTTTGAACGTATTGCTAAAGAAGGACGTAAATATGGTTTAATATTAGGACTTATTACTCAAAGACCAGTAGAAATGTCAGATACTGTTATATCACAATGTTCAAACTTTTTAATCTTTAAAATGAACCATCCAACTGATGTAGAATATATTAAAAAGATGGTACCAAATATTTCTGATGAAATAGTAGAAAAACAAAAAAGTTTGCAATCTGGAACCTGTTTAGCATTTGGAAGTGCCTTTAAAATTCCTTTAATTGTTAAATTGAAAATGCCAGATCCAATGCCACTTAGTGGTAACTGTGATGTTGTTAAAATTTGGGATGGACATCAATCTAGTCAATCTAATGTAAATAATGAACCACAAACAAATTATCAAAATACTCAACCAATAAACACCAATATATCTCAAAATATTCAAGAACCAAGTAATTCTAATGTAAGTCAAATACCCGAAATAGATGCAATTCCAAGCCAAGTTCAACAATCTCAAAGTCTTAATACAGTCCAAGTTCAACCAACTCAAGTAGTTAATCCATCACCAATTCAAGAAGTACCAATAAATACGCAACCTGTAAAAAATGACAATATTGTACCTATAACAGAAACAAAACAACCGCAAACAATTTTCAATATTAATGAAGGAATTTCTTCAGTTACTCCTAATGTAGAAACACCATCAGTTGAACCTAATTCTTCTTCATCAGTTAGTCCAATTCCTGAAATAGGTCCAATAAATAATTGAATTTAAGTACTTTGTTGTAAAAGTACTTTTTCTTTGCTATAATTAAAATAGGAAAGAAGGGATGTTTAAATGTTTAAAAAAATTTTTAATAATAAACAAATATTAACAATCCTTCATAATACGCTAGAAAATGAAAAAACTAAAAATAAAGTTTCAAATGTTTCTATAAAAGGAGAAGAATATGCCTATAATCAATACTCCCTTTTAATAACTATGGATATGATAATCAAATATAAAATTATTATAAATGATGATAAATATGATAACTATTTTATAAAAGAATTAGAACAAATAACAACTACTTATAAAAATCATCGTAACTTAGTAATATTATTTAATAAATTATTAATAGAAATTGTATGTAAAAAGTTAGAAATAACTGATAAAGAAAATATTGAAAATCAAAAACAAATAATTAATTATATCTATGATAAATATATTGTAAATGGCTATTGTTTTCATAGCTTTCCATCATGTTTTAAAAGTGAAGTAGAAGAAAATGGTCTTAGTCAAAAAATAGATCATAAAGAACAAAATCTCTTGAAAAAAATAAATTATATATTTAATAACCATAATTATAAAGATATAATACCTAAAAACTTAAAAAGTAAGACTAATCCTATATATATAACAGATTCTCCAGCGATGGCATACTATTATGGCTATAGAAGTCCATACTATTTAGCAACTATAACTTCTTTAAGTAAATATTATGAAAATATTAAGGATTATGATAAAGAAGCTTTCTATAGAAAAGATTATATTGCTTGTAAAAATAATTTATTAACATTATGTCAACATTTAAGAATGAGTCAAAAAGAACAAAATACAGTTATAAAGATCTTTATTAAGCAATGGAATACTTTAGATATTTCTAATAGTAAACCCTGTATAGCATTTATTAGAAGAAAAGATTTAGCTAAAGATAAGCTTTCAGATATTGATAATATTATTTCTTTAATAGGTAAAGAAGATCTATATCTTTTAATTTCTAAAATAACAGATAGTAAATATCCAGTAGTTAGACGTTATAGTGATATTGATCCTTTAGATATTAAAGTAATAACTCTACCAAGTTATCAAGAAATAAAAAGTAATAAATTTATAAAGAATGAGCAAAAACAAATAAAAGAAAAAAAGCTAATTAAAGAAAAAACAAATAAAGAAATAGAAATAGAAGAAACTAGTGAACAAAAAGTATTTTATCCTAAATTTGCTTATAGTATGGGAAGTGCTAATCTACTTGCTCTTAGTGGTTTATTCTTAATTACTCTAGGCATAATTTTAAGTATAATCATTAATATAGTTGGAGGTTAAAATGAAAGATTTAAGAATAATATTTATGGGAACACCAAGCTTTGCTGTACCAATATTTAAAGCTTTAGCTGAAAATTATAACGTTGTCGCTGTTGTAACTCAACCTGATAAAAAACAAGGAAGAAAACAAATATTAACACCATCTTTAATAAAACAAGCTAGTGCCCTATATAATATTCCTGTTTTACAACCTGTAAAAATAAAAACTGACTATCAACAAATTCTAGATTATAAGCCTGATATAATTATAACTTGTGCTTATGGTCAAATATTACCAAAAGAAATATTAGATTATCCAAAATATAAATGTATTAATGTACATGCTTCACTTTTACCTAAATTAAGAGGAGGAGCACCTATTCATCATGCAATTATGGATGGTTATGATAAAACAGGAGTAACTATTATGTATATGGCTCAAGAAATGGATGCTGGTGATATTATAAGTAGTAAAGAAACTAAAATAACTAAGGAAGATACTTTAGGAACTCTACAAGATCGTCTAAGTGAAATAGGAAAAAATTTATTATTAGAAACACTTCCAAAAATTATAAAAGGAAAAATAAAACCAATTAAACAAAATGAAGAAGAAGTAACTTATGGTTATAATATTACTAAAGAAGATGAAAAAATTGATTTTACAAAAACTAATATTGAAATTAATAATAAAGTAAGAGCACTAAATCCTACACCTGGAGCCTATACAATTTTAAATAATAAAAGATTAAAAGTATATCAAACTAGAATAGGGGATAGATATTACTCTAAAACAGAACCAGGAACTATAGTTGGTTTTGAACAAGATGGTATTAGAGTAGTAGCAGGCACCAATGAAATAATTTTAACAGAAATAGCCTTAGAAGGTAAAAAAAGATGTTTAGTTAAAGACTATTTAAATGGTATAGATAAAAAAGATTTATTAGGAGTAATATTAAAATGACATCAAAGAAAAATTCTAATAAATATCTTCAAACAATAAAAAATTTGAATCAAAATACTCGAGGTAGAGCGATATTATTTTTTCTTTTCTATTTAATTTTTTTTATCGTTATTATCGGCTTAATTAGAGCCAGTTATACTTCAAATAAAAATAATGACTATAAAAAGACTGATATTAATGAAGAATATAAATTAGATGGTATAATAAATGGTAATTATCATTTTACAAGAGAAGAAATAATTAATAATAGTATTACTAATTATGTAGGTGATAAAAGTAATAAAAAAGAAGAAGGAATAATGACTTTCAATAATGCTTTATATAATTATTTTATCTATGATAATATTAATTTATTAAAAATAAATGATAAATATGAAATAAGTGGAGAGTTATATAAATATAATTCTATTACTAATGATACTAATATTGCAAAAATATTAAAAAATGCTACTTTAATATCTAAAACAGAATATGAAATAGGCTCTAGTGTATATAATTATCAAATAACGACTAATACCCTAGATCAAATAGTTAATAATACTAATATAGATATTGCCGATATTCCTAATACAATTACACTATATACTAATGAAGATGATCAAGTAGTAAAAATAATATATGATTTAACAAGTTATGCTACCTATTATCTAAATACACAAACTTCAGTAAAAATAACTATTGAATATTCTAATTTTGGGGAAATAGAAGATTTAAAAGTACCTGAAAATAATTAAAAAACAATGAGAGGTGTTGTTAATGAAAAATAAAAAGAATTTAAAAAAAATTATCATTGGTATTATTATAGTAATAGTAGTAATATTAGGATTAATATTCTTTATGGCTTTTAAAGAGCTACAAGAGGAAGATGTTTTAAAACAAGAAATAGTAAATTATAGTAATAAAAATTTAGCAACTGATGATTATTCCATAAAAGTTAAAACAACAGGAGATCGAGCTTATGTAGAAGAAGCCGTTAAAAAGTATTATAAGAATTTATCAGATAATGTTAAAACTATAAATAACTATTTAACAGATGAAAATTTAACTAATATATTATCTCTTAATAGTTTAAAAGCTGATAGTCCTACTTTCGTAAAAAGTCATACTCTTATAAGTAATACTAAAAATAAAGTTAGTGAAGCATTTAAAAATATTAGTAATTTATGTGAAGAAGATACTATAAAAAACTTAATAGATAAAGATAAACTTAGTGATAGTGAATACTATTATGACTTTTATTTAGATCTTATGTATACAAAAAAAGATTTAGAAGAACTTAAAAAAACTAAAGAAGAAATGGAAAAAATCTCTAATAATTTAGATTTGTTTTTAGATAAAGTTGATGAAATATTAACATTTTTAGAAACAAATGCTAATTATATAGAGTACACAAATACTAATATTGAGTTTGAAAATAATAATTTATTAGATCAGTATAATAAATTAATTAATGATTTAACTATACTTGCTAATAATATGAGCAATCAAAAAAATAGTGTTTAGTACTTTAACCTGGTATTTTTAATATATCAGGTTATTTTCTTTTTACAATTTACTATATATCAGTTATAATATTAAAAGAAAAGGATGTGTCTTAAATGTTTGAAAGTTTAGGAGATAGATTACAAAATGCTCTCCATAAAATAAAGGGTTATGGAAAAATAACAGAAGATAATATTGGCGATATGATGAAAGAAATTCGCTTAGCTTTACTTGAAGCTGATGTTAATTATAAAGTAGTAAAAGAATTTGTTAATAATGTTAAAGAAAAAGCCTTAGGTGAAGAAGTTAGGTCTAGTATTAAACCAGGAGATTTGTTCGTTAAGATTGTTAAAGATGAATTAACTGAACTACTAGGAGGAGATGCCGCCCCTCTAAATCTTGATGGGAATCCTGCTATTTTAATGTTAGTAGGACTACAAGGTAGTGGTAAAACAACAACTATAGGGAAACTTGCTAATTATCTACGTAAGAAAAAAAATAAAAAGCCTTTAATGGTCGCTTGTGATATATATAGACCTGCTGCCATTGATCAATTAAAACAATTAGGTAAAGAACTTAATATTGAAGTATATAGTGAAGGTAAAAAGAATCCTATAGAAATTAGTAAAAATGCTATTAAATATGCTAAAGAAAATAATTATGACTATGTTTTAATTGATACTGCAGGACGTTTACAAATAGATAAGAATTTAATGGAAGAATTAGAAAAGATAACAGCATCTATTTCTCCTCAAGAAACTTTACTTGTAATAGATGCTATGATGGGTCAAGATGCTATTAATGTAATAACAGGTTTCAACGAAAAACTAAAATTAACAGGTGTTATTTTAACCAAATTAGATGGCGATACTAAAGGTGGAGTAGCTTTATCTGTCAGACACTTAACAAATGTTCCTATTAAATTTATTGGAACTAGTGAAAAGTTAGATGGCTTAGATTCTTTTGATCCTGAGAGAATGGCGGGAAGAATTTTAGGAATGGGGGATATTATTTCCTTAGTTGAACAAGCTGAAGCAGCTATAGATGAAAAAGAAGCTGAAAAAACAGCTAAAAGAATGCAAGAAGGAAAATTTGATCTTGAAGATTTTCTTTCAACCCTAAAACAAATAAAAAAATTAGGTCCTCTTGAAAATCTTTTAAAATTGATACCTGGAGCTAAAAAAATGGGTTTAACAAATATAAATATTCCTCCTAAACAAATGGCTCATATTGAAGCAATAATTCTATCTATGACAAAAGAAGAAAGAAGAAATCCTTCAATAATTAAAGCTTCTCGTAAAACTAGAATTGCTAAAGGTTGTGGTTTATCTGTCCAAGAAGTAAATAAACTATTAACCCAATTTGAAAATATGAAAAAAATGATGAAACAAATGAAAAATGGAAACTTTAAAATGCCATTTTAGGCTAATAATTTATACACTTTATCCTAGTGCGAATATTCTAATATTAAAGGAGGAAAGTGTATGTTATTTAATAATCAAGCAATTGATATGTCATCAACTATTGATGGAAATAATAATGTTGTTGATCAAGATATGAATATAGACATCAATATGAATAATAACAGTATGGGAATGAATCAAAACATGGAAATGATGGATGGACAATCTCCAATAATTGAACCTATGCAAGAACGTCAAGTTCATAGAACTTTTATGCATAATGTTCCACATGTTTGTCCTATAAGGACTAGAATTATAAATCACCATATTTTTAAACATACTTATTGTCCACAATACTCATGCTGTGAAGAAAATGTTGTATGTAATATTGATCAAGGTTCATGTTGTAACTTCCGCTAAGCCAAGATAAATAATCTTGGCTTTTTAGTATAATTATTATTAAAGATCTCCAAACACATAAATAACATTTATTAACTGTCTTTAAATGTCCAATTGTGTCATAATACTTGTAAAATTGAATATTTAATAATAATATAATAATAAGGAGTGTGATACAAGTGATATATCCTTCAATAGACAAATTATTAAATATTGTAAGCTCTAAATATGAATTAGCTCATATTGCCGCACGTAGAAGTAAAGAAATGTCAAAAGAGGAACATTATCAATTACCAATTAATGAATATAAATGTAAAAAAAATATAGGGAGAGCTTTAGAAGAAATTCTAGAAGGTAAAATAAAAATAACTGAATCAAAATAGATCCAGTTATTTTTAACTTGACTATCTTTTAAATGTCTAATATAGTAAACAAGAGAACAAACTTAAACCAATTAATTTAAGTTTACAACATTTATTAATAATAAAAGAAAGGAAAAATATGAAAATAGTTAAATTTCAAAAAAAGTCAGAGGGTATATATACAATCTATTTAGATAATAATTATACTTACAATTTTTATGAAGAAATAATTTTAAAATATGAGTTATTAATCACAAAATATATAGATGAAAAACAACTTAATCAAATGTTAAATGATAATAAAAAGTATCAATCATATTATCAAGCTTTAAAAACTTTAAAAAAGGTTATTAAAACTAAAGAAGAAATAAAAAAGATGCTTAGTGGAAAATATTATGATAAAGAAAGCATAGACTTTACTTTAAAATTATTAGAAGATCAAGGATATTTAAATGATAAAAATTATGCTAAAAGTTATATAAATAATGCCATTATAACAACTACAAAAGGCCCTAAAAAAATAGCTTTTGAATTAGAACAAAAGGGTTTAATTTATGATGATTATAAGGAGGCTTTAAAAGAGTATACTGCTTCTATAGAAAAAGAAAAAATAAATAAATTAATTATAAAAAAAATAGCATCTAATCACAATAAAAGTGCAAAACTTTTAAAACAGAAATTAGAAATAGATTTAATAAATAATGGTTTTAATAAAGAAATTATTAAAGAAGTATTATTAAATACCTCTATAGAAGAAGATAAAACTATAGCTAGAAAAGAATATCAAAAATATTATGATAAATTAAGTAAAAAATATTCTGGTAAACAATTAGAATATAAATTAAAACAAAAAATGTATAGTTTAGGATTTAAAGATTTTGAATAAAAATAGAATATTAAAACTGTTATGATCCCCGTTTCTTGGACGAAATAGAAATTAAGTTATAAAGATAAAATAAATTTATATAGAGAAATAAAAGAAAGAATATCAACAAATAGTTTATCGAGAAAATATAATCAATTATATTGTAATTTTAATAGATAAACATTTAAAGAACATACAATTAATCGAGTTTTAATAAATGCGATAGATGACTATATTTATTATTATAATCATGATAGAATTAAAGAAAAATTAAAAGGACTATCAACTGTAATTTACAGGTAATAGTCCTTTTAATTAATACTAATTATAAACTGTCCAACTTATGGGGTTCAGTTTATAATATTCTATTTTTTTAAAGTATAGGTATAGCCATTTATACTCTTAGTAGGATAAACATAATTTGCTTTTATTTTTTCAACATATGATTTTCCTAAACTTTCAGCTTTTCTTCCTACATAAAGTAAATCTTCTCCTTCAATTCCGTATGATTTTAGTAAAGTAATAAATAATTCAGCAGGCCATGGTGCCATATCATCTTCCTTTACAATAACCTTTTCAAATTCATAAGGTGTATTTATAGTTCTTTGTTCAAGAGGATACTTAATTCCTAAATTAAGTTCGGAAATTTGTAAGATACCAAATAACTGTTCAGTATTAGCTTTACCTTGATTAATAAGATGATTATGTAAAATAGGAGTAGCTTTAATTCGGTAATTATTATCATCTAAAATATTATAATCAGCTTTAGTCATATATAAATTAGCTTTTGCTCTATCGATCATGCGATAACATTTAGACCAATCATTAAGTAATTCTAAAGAACTGTTTCCTTTAATTTCATCTTCTATTATTTTATTACGTAATGCCTTTTTATATTCTATATTATTTTCTTTATCAGTTCCTTTAACTCTTTTTTCAACTAATTTTTTTATCTCCTCTCTAAAGATAAAAAAATCTTCAGTAGTTTTAATATTAGGAAATTGTTTAAAATCATTTTCTACTTGATTATAAATTGTAATTAGTTTTTGTTTAGTTTCCTCATTTAGTTTTTTTCTCATATATTTATCCCTTCCTTGTGCAGCATATTATATCATTTAGATCTATATTTGTCAAAAAAGGAAGTAACCAAAAGCTTACTTCCTACAATAATTAATTTTTAAGAATTAGCAGTAGTATTACTAGCACTTTCAATTAGTTGATCCATTAACTTATCATAATCACTTTTTAGACTATCATCCTTAAATTCAATACCGGCATTTTTTCTAATTTCAACTAAGGCATTATATCTAAGAGTAGCATCATTATTTAATTTATCTTCAGCTAAAGTATCAATAATATCATCTTTAACTTTCTTTAATTTAGGTTTCTTTTTTTGATCAACTTTTAAAATAATATGATATCCAAAGCTTGATTTAACAGGTTCAGTTGTATATTTACCTTTTTCAAGATCAATAGAAGCATTTAAGAAAGCTTCATCCATATTATCATCTTTATTAAAGTAATCAATTAAACCACCATCACTAGCACTACCAGTATCATCACTATATTCTTTAGCAAGTTCTTCAAAATCAGCGCCATCATCTAATTTTTTAATTAAATCTTCCGCTTCTTTTTTAGCTTTTTTTTCAGCTTCTTCTTTTTCTTCAGTTGACATATCATCATTAGTATCAGGTTTAATTAAAATATGTCTAACTTTAATATCACCAATTACTTCATCATCATAATACTTTTGTATTTCATCATCAGTAATACTGTCCTTTACATAATCTTCAATAGCTAAATTTCTCTTATATTCCAAAGATAACATATCTCTAAGTTCATCTTCATCTTCAACGCCTAAATATTGTGTAATAGCGGCTTTAAAAGCTTCATCATCATTATTATATTGAGATTTCATTTGCTCAATTTGTGAATTAATAGTTTCTTCTTCTGTACTATCAGTTTTATATTTCTCATCAAATAATTGATGATCGATCATATCAATAAGTACACTAATACCATATTTATCTCTTAATTTTTCATATAAAGTATCAGCACTTATCTTTCCTTCATCAGTTTTTACAACAGTATGATTATCTTTCAAAGATGCATTATTA
The DNA here is from genome assembly GCA_946494015.1 of uncultured Mycoplasmatota bacterium. Classification (GTDB taxonomy): domain Bacteria; phylum Bacillota_I; class Bacilli_A; order RF39; family UBA660; genus Onthousia. The sequence continues at coordinate 15,761 of CAMMBL010000004.1, forward strand.
CCACAACCTGTAACTAATAAGCATACTGTTAAAGTGCAAATAGTTAATTTAACAAGTCTTTTCATTTTAAAATTTTCCTCCTAATATTTCTAATTCAATAAATATAATAGCATTAACTTAAATAACTTGCAAATAAAATAGGCCATTTTTAGCACACTTTTTACCATAAAGCCATAGAATAATGTGAACACTAGAAAAAAAGGAGGATTAAGTTATGGGTAATTGCAATTCATCAAGTGCTATAGTTTTAGTACTATTCATTTTACTAGTTATAATTATAGGTGCTTATATCTAAAATATTATAAGGAGGTGTAAAAATGTCTTGTTCTAATAATCAAACAGTAACAACTAGTTGTTGTCCTACAAGACCAAGAAATAGTTATATTATTATTATCGTATTATATATTTTATTAGCTATCATCTTAGGTTCTTGTATGACTTATTAATTAAGAAGCTCTATTTAGAGTTTCTTTTTATATATAATTTAAAGTAATAAATAATTAATAATATAAAGAAATTTGTTAATAATAATATAGAAAAGAGTGTGATACTTATGTATTATTATTTAAATAATTTTCTTTTATTTTCATTCTTTGGTTTTCTTTTTGAAAATATATTACACTTTATAACTACAGGAGATTTTACTAATAATCCTTTCTATGGACCTTGGATGCCCATATATGGTTTTGGTGTAGTTATAATGATCTTTTTAACAAGACTAGTCTTTAATAGAGTAAAATTAAATAGACCTTTAAAAGTAATTATTCTTTTTTTTAGTGTTACCATAATATTAACCGTTTTAGAATTATTAGGAGGATATTTAACAGAATTTATTTTTCATAAAAGTTTTTGGGATTATACTGATTTAAAATTTAATATTGGTAAATATATTGCCTTAGAAGTAAGTTTAGGTTGGGGTAGCGCCTGTCTTATTTTCCTTTATATTATAAAACCTCTAACAGATAAATTTATTGAAAAGATTCCTAAAATTATAACAATTATATTAATATTACTAATTATTATTGATTTTATTTGTAGTTTCTTTTTAAAATAGTATTGGTGATATTAATGGAAGAAGAAGTAAAATATCTTATAACTAAATTAAATATGGATAACTTAACACAAAATGATATAGATAAAATAAATTATTTAATGTTTAATTTTAATACCAAAATAATTTCTCCAGATCTAATATTAGTTTTAGCTAGTAATTCTATTAAAAGAATAGAAAAAGCTGTAGAATTATCTAAAACATATCATTTAAAAATTTTAATAAGTGGTGCTAACTATCTAAAAAAAGATAAGATGTATGAATATGAAAAATATTATATATATGCTATAACACATGGTATTAAAGAAGATAATCTAATATTAGAAACAAAAAGTCAAAATACGTTAGAAAATATTTTATATTCCTTAAATATAATTAAAGATACATTTAAAAATATAATTATTGTAAGTAGTTCTCAACACTTGTTAAGAGTAAAACTAACATTAGAAAGAGAATTATCTAAAAATAATATAACTAATTTAAATTTTTTCTTTGTTCCTAGCTATGCTACTTTAGTACCTAAAGATACTTGGTATAAAAATAAGGAAGCTAAAAATATTATTAAAGGAGAATTAGAAAGACTTATTACTTATAACTTAATAAAAAATGAGTAAATATCAACCATATTACTCATTTTTTAATTTATTATAAACACTTGCTATATCATTAACTTTATCTTTGTTAAAACAGCATTTAAATTCATCATTATTATATCTTGGAATTAAATGAATATGATAATGTTTAATATCTTGGCCATAATAGTTATTTTGACAAATAGTAAGTCCATCAATATTAAGTTTTTCTTTTAAAAGTGGATATAAATTATTTTTAATAACATCAAGCATTTTTACAATAACATCATTTGGTGTTTCAAATAAATTTTCATAATGTTCTTTAGGAATAACTAAAATATGTCCATCACTATTAGGGTTAACATCTAGAAAAGCTTTAACTGTTTCATCTTCATAAATAGTATATGAAGGAACATCTCCTTTAATTATTTTACAAAATAAACAATCTTTCATAATTTTTTCCTCCTTAAATTTCAACCAATTTTATTATACCATTATTATCAAAAGTAATGCTATAATTCCTAGCTTTTAATCCATTATTTAAAGCAATCATCTTAAAACTATTTATTAAATTATTAAGATAGACAGTATCTAAACTATCAACTTTAACATAATAACTAACACTATAATAACCTGTATTATAAATATTATTATTTAAAATATCAGCCTGCTCATCTTCAGTATATTTATCTAAATCGTTAAATTTTACTTTAATTTTTTCATAATTAGTATTCTCAAAAACCTTATTATATTGCTTTAATACTTTCTTTTTAGCATTATCAATAACAGTTTTCCCTCTAACAAAATTGCTCTTATAGTTATCACTAATTTTATTATTTTTAGATTTAATCGTAAAATTTAAATTTTTAAAGTCTTTATCATAATAAGTAATACTGTAACTATTATCATTTTCATTGTATTTAAATTTTCCCTTTCTAACATCAAGGTTACTATAATTTTCATTATAATAATTATTAATTTTTTCTTCTTCTTTTTTAGCATTTAATTTAGGTAATTTTTCATTAATAATAACAGTTCCACAAAAAACTAAAATAACTCCTAAAAGTAAAGCTTGCCAAAAAATTAAAATATTTCTTTTTTTAACTGACATACTACTACATATCACCACCTTCTTTTATTCTATCAAAACCTTCAATTATAAGCAATTATGTGTTACAATATAGCTGGAATTTCCTTGCAAATATTGACAATATAAGAATATATTCCATCATACAATTAGAAAGGGTGATAAAATGTTTATAATAGATAAAATAAATGTAAAGACAACTGATACAAATAAAAAGATATTAAAAGACTTTTCACTTACAATAAAAGATGGAGAAATACATGCTATTATGGGACCAAATGGTGTAGGGAAAAGTACTTTATCGAAAGTAATAATGGCTAATAAAGATTATATTATTACTAGTGGAACTATTACTTATAATAATAAAAAATTAAATAATTTAACGACCGATGAAATCGCTAGAAATGGTATTTATCTTATTATGCAAGATCCATCTATAATAGATGGTGTAAGTAATAGTGAATGTCTTAGAACAGCCTTAAAAGAAAGAGATTCAACTGATACTAATCTTTATACATTTATTACTAAGATGAAAACCGAAATAGAAACATTAAAATTACCATCTGATATTATGCATCGTTCAATAAATAAAGGCTTATCAGGAGGAGAAAGAAAGAAAAATGAAGTATTAGGACTAAAAATATTAAAGCCAAGTTTTATCATTTTAGATGAATTAGATAGTGGTCTTGATGTTGATAGTCTAAAAATAGTCGCTGAAAATATTAATAATTATTTAAAAGAAAATAAAGATACAAGCGTTTTAATAATAACTCATTATAGTAGAATTTTAGATTTAATAAAACCTGATTATGTTCATCAAATGGAAGATGGTAAAATAATAAAAACTGGTAATATAACTCTTGCTAAAGAAATAGAAAAAACAGGATATACTGGGATAAATGAAATGCGAAAGAGAGATAGAAATGAATAAGATATTACTAGATAGTACTATTAGTTATGATAAAGAAGGTATTTATAAACAAGAACTTGAAAAAGATACAGTAATTAATATAAATAATTCTAATATTAAACTATATTTACTGACTAAAGAAAGTATAAAAATTATAATTAATATTAATAGTGAAGTTGAAATCTATAATTTTACTACTACTAATTTAGATCTTACTTTAAATTTATTAAAAAATGCTAAAGTAAAGTTTTATCAAATGACAATAACAGATAAAAGAATTAAAAATATAATAACAGCAACTCATCAATATCAAGAAACAATTAGTAATTTAATTTGTAATGGTATAAGTTATGGAAATGGTAATTTAAGTTTTATAGTTAATGGTATTATAAAAAAAGGAAATATAAATTCCATATGTAACCAAACAAGCAGAATTATTAATATAGATGGGGGAAAAAGTTTAATTGAACCTAATCTATTTATCGATGAGTATGATTCTCTAGCTAATCATTCAGCATATACAGGGCCATTTGATGAGAAAACACTTTTCTATTTAGAAAGTAAGGGTATAAAAGAAGAAGAAGCCTTTAAGTTGCTTTTAAAAGGTTTATTTAAAAAAGAAACTTTACCAAAAGACTATGAAGAAATAATTGATCAAATATTAATAAAAGCATTAAGGAGGTGATTATTATTAATCGTGAAGATTTTCCTATTTTAAATAAGGATTTAATTTATTTTGATAATGGTGCGACTACTCTAAAACCTAAATGTGTTATAGATGCTATGAATGATTATTACTATAATTATGGAGCTAATATACATAGAGGAGATTATAAAATTTCTCTTGAAGCTAGTAATGCTTATGAAGAAGTAAGAAATAAAGTAGCTAGATTTATAAATGCTAAAAGTGCTAATGAAATAGTATTTACAAGTGGAGCGACTGATTCTTTAAATAAAATAGTCTTTGGCTTTATGAAAAACTATTTAGATGAAAATGATGAAGTTCTCCTTACTAAAAGTGAACATGCTTCTAATGTTTTACCATGGTTAGAACTTGCTAAAATTAAAAATATTAAAATAAAATATATTCCCTTAAATCAACAACATGAATTAACTATTGAAAAAGTTAAAGAATCTATTAATAAAAATACCAAAGTAATTTCAATTGCTGCTATTACTAATGTAGTAGGTGATGTTAGAGATATTAATAAAATAAGTAAAATAGCTCATGAAAATAATATTATTTTAGTAGTAGATGGAGCTCAAAGTGTTCCTCATATGAAAACAGATGTTATCAAAGATGATATTGATTTTCTAGCTTTTTCAGCACATAAAATGTTAGGACCTACAGGAGTAGGTGTTTTATATGGTAAAACAAAATATTTAGAAAAAATGGCTCCTATAGAATTTGGTGGCGGTATGAACCAATATTTTGAAGTAGATGGAGAAGTAGAATATAAAAGTATTCCAACTAGATTTGAAGCTGGTACACCACCTATTTCTGAAGTAATAGGACTAGGAAAAGCGCTTGATTACCTTGAAAGTATTGGTATGGATAAAATCTATAATTATGAAAAAGAATTAAAGCATTATTTAATTAATAAATTAAAGAAAAATCCTAAAATAATACTATATAATGAAAGTAGTGAAAGTGGGATACTTGCTTTTAATCTTGAAGGAATATTTAGTCAAGATACAGCCATCTATTTAGATCATTATAATATCTGCCTTCGAGCTGGAAACCATTGTGCTAAAATTTTAAAAGATGAGATAAATATAAAAAATACTTGTAGAATTAGTTTATATTTTTATAATACTAAAGAAGAAATTGATAAACTTGTTGAAATTTTAGAAAAAAGTGATGATTTATATAAAATAATATTGTAAAAAAGAAAGGAGTACCTAATGGATAGTGAATTAAAAAGAGAAATAATTGTTGATAATTATCAAAATCCTTATCATAAAGGCTTAAAAAACCAACCAGATTATATAAAAGCAAATACAAATAATGAATCATGTATTGATAATATTGATATAGAACTAAAAATAGAAGATGGTAAAATTATTGATGCTAACTTCGATGGAGAAGCTTGTGCTATTTCCACATCAGCTACCTCTATTTTCTTAAGAAAAATAATTGGTAAAACTATAGAAGAAGTAAAAGAGTTAATTAATAACTATGAAAACTTAATTAATGAAAAAGACTATGATGAAAACAAATTAGGAGAATTAATGGCATATGATACGATTTATTTACAGCCTAATAGGAAAACTTGTGCCTTATTACCAGTTAATACAATAGAAAAAATCTTATTACAAATGGAGGAGGAGAAAAATTGGAAATAAAAGGCCTTACTAAAGATAATATTATTAAAATATCAGAACATAAAAAAGAAAGTGATTGGGTCAAAGATTATCGATTAAAGTCCTATGAATATTTTACTAAATTTAATAAAAAATTGCCTTTTGGACCAGAATTTAATATTAATTTTGATGATATCATCTATTATAAATCAGCGACAGATGATTTAACTAATGACTGGAATCAAGTATTAAAGCCTATTAGAAGTGAACTAGATTCCCTTGGTGTTTTAGAAAGTGAACAATATATGGATGGTATGGGTGTTCAATATGAAAGTGAAGTTATTTATCATAACATGATTAAAGAATTAACTGATAAAAAAGTAATTTTTACATCAATAGATAATGCTATTAGAACATATCCTGATCTTGTGAAAAAATATTTTGGTAAGATTGTCAAAAATACTGATAATTTATATACAGCTTTAAATGGATCAGTTTTCTCAGGTGGCAGTTTTATATATATACCTCCACATACTAAATTAAATCGCCCCCTTCAAAGTTATTTTCGTATTAATAGTAAGGGTATGGGTCAATTTGAGAGAACTTTAATAATTGTTGATGATGATAGTGAATTGCATTATATAGAAGGATGTACTGCTCCAACTTATGCTGAATCATCACTACATGCCGCAGTTGTTGAAATATATGTAGGAAAAAGAAGTAAATGCCGCTATACTACTGTCCAAAATTGGGCAATTAATGTATATAATTTAGTAACTAAAAGAGCCTTCGTTGAAGAAGATGGAATAATGGAATGGATAGATGGTAATATTGGAAGTAAATTAACAATGAAGTATCCCTGCTGTATTTTAAAAGGTAATAATTCTATGGGAACATGTATCACCATAAGTGTTGCTTCTAATGAGCAAATTCAAGATACTGGAGCTAGAATGATCCATTTAGGTAAAAATACTAAAAGCAAAATAATTTCTAAAAGTATTGCCAGAAATAAAGGAAATGCTACTTATAGAGGAAGTGTAAAAATAAATGAAGATGCCACTAACTCATACTCTATGATAAAATGTGACACTTTAATACTAGATAAAGATAGTATTAGTGATACAGTACCTACAAATATTGTTTCTAATACTACTAGTACTATTGAACATGAAGCGACTGTTTCTAAAATAAGCGATGCTAATATTTTTTATTTAGAAAGTAAAGGTATTCCTAAAGAAAAATGTGAAGAATTAATAATTTTAGGATTTCTTGAAGAATTTAGAAAAGAACTTCCTATGGAATATGCTGTTGAGTTAAATCAACTTTTAAAAAGAAACTTATAAATTTAAATTTCTTCTATCTAAATAAAAGTAAAAAAAGAAAATACTAAAATAGATTTTAAAAAATAGTAAAGTTAATAACAGACTTTACTATTTTTCTTCTTTTGCTACCAATAGATGATTATGATAAGTTAATTAGCGAAAGGAGATATTTATGTTAAATAGTTTAATTTTAGTAGGGCGCTTAACTAAAGAAATTGATATAAAAGAAACAGAAACTGGAAAGAAAGTAGGTACCTTATCTTTAGCAATTCCAAGAAGCTTTAAGAATATGGATGGAATATATGAAACAGATTTTATAAACTGTACTCTTTGGGAAGAAAAAGCTAAAATTACAAAAGAATATTGTAAAGTTGGAGATATAGTAGGGATTAGAGGCCGTTTACAAAGTAAAATTATTGATACAAAAGATGGTAAAAGATATTTCTTAGAAGTAGTAGCCGAAAAAATTACCTTTTTATCAAGTAAACCAAAAAATGATGTCAAAACTATCGATAATTAGCCTTTTTTTCTTTTATTTTACAATGCTTGTTAAATAACCGTTGACTTTCTTTTTTAATCGCCGTATAGTTTAATCAATAATGAATTAAGGAGAGACAAATATGTTACTAAGTAAACGTTTAAAAGAATTGCGTATTAATAATGGATTAACGCAACGTGAGTTGGGCGAGCGTGTAAATGTTACAAAAGTTAGTATTTGTTGTTATGAAAACGGTACTAGAACCCCAACATTAGAAACACTAACTAAATTAGGAGAAGTACTAAATGTAAGTACAGATGAACTCTTAGGTTATGATAATTCTGTAGGTGAATCTGGAAGAAATAAGCATATAACAAAAATGGCTAAAGAAGAAATAAAGTTTATTTTAGAATTAAGAAAAAATAAAAAAATTTATGAAGCTATTTTGGAAGATCCTAAACAAGTATGTGAATTAATTAATAAAAAGTTACAATAATAGCCTTGTATTTATAGGCTATTTTTATTATATTATTTTTATAGAGGGTGTAAAAATGATATTAGATATAATTAATAAAAAAGCAAATAATTATGAATTAACCAAAGAAGAACTTGAAACTATTTTTTTAGGATATTTAAAAGGAGAAGTTAAAGACTATCAAATGAGTGCCTTTTTAATGGCTATTAAAATAAATGACATGAGTGATAGTGAAATTTTTGCTTTAACAGATATTTTTATTAAAAGTGGAGATATACTTGATCTAAGTTATATAAAAGGGCCTAAAGTAGATAAACATTCAACAGGAGGTGTAGGAGATAAAACAACGTTAATAGTTGCTCCTCTTGTTGCAAGTTGTAATATTCCAGTTATTAAAATGAGTGGTAGAGGTTTAGGATATACAGGAGGGACTATAGATAAATTAGAAGCTATTCCAGGCTTTAAAGTTTCTCTAACAGAAGATGAGATAAAAAAGCAAGCTGAAGATATAGGGTTAGTTATTATTAGTCAGACAAAAGATTTAGCTCCACTTGATAAAAAAATATATGCTCTAAGAGATGTAAGTGGAACTACTGATTCTATTCCTTTAATTGCTAGTAGTATTATGAGTAAGAAAATAGCTGGTGGAGCTGATAAGATAGTAATAGATATTAAAGTAGGTAAAGGCGCCTTAATAAAAAATGAAGAAGCAGCAAAAAGATTATCAAGTTTAGTTATTAAAATAGGATCATATTATCAAAAAGAAGTTAGAACTATAATTTCTAATATGGATAGACCATTAGGAAATAATATTGGTAATTTATTAGAAGTAATAGAAGCTATAGATATTTTAGATAATAAAAAGAAGGGAAACTTATATGACTTATCTATAGAGATAGCTAGTAAAATGCTTTCTATGGCCAAAAATATTCAAGAAGAAGAAGCAAGAAAAGAAATAATTACTAATTTGAATAATAAAAAAGGTTTAGAGAAATTTTTTGAATTTGTTAAATATCAACATGGTAATCTTGAAAATGTTGAAGTAAAAGCTAAAGTATACAATATAAAAGCTAATAAAGATGGTATTTTAAAAGATATAGATGCTCTAAATATTGCTAAGTTATCTCTAAACTTAGGAGCTGGAAGAAAAACTAAAGATGATAAAATAGATTATAATGCTGGAATTGTAATTAAAAAAAATATAGGTGAAGAAATAAAAAAAGGAGATATTTTAGCTTCATTATATACTAATGTTGACAGTATAAACTTTAATATTGAAAGAATATTTGAAATTTCTTGAAAAAAATAATTTGTTTTGTTATACTGAACATAAGGTAAGGTGAAAATATGAGTACTAAGATGAGTAGTAAAACAAAAGTAAGAAAAACAAAAGAAACAAGAAAAAATGATAAATTTGATGAAGGAATGGATAATGTAAAGAAAATTGGAATAGTTTCATGCTGCTTAATAGGAATACTAATAGTAGTAAGCTTTTTTATTGATCCTAATGAATCATATGGTGCTGGCTTTTTACAACAATTACCTGATAGTTTCCAATCAGGAATGACAACTGGCAATCAAACATTAATATATGATGATAATAATGAAATTACATTACCTAAAGAATTCTATGGTCAAACAGCAAGTGGAGAGAGATTAAGTTACATTTACTGTATGGATAGAAATAAAGGAATGTTAGGAAATAAAACTTATAGTAAAGGGGTATCAGTAAAAGATAATGTTGCCATTCCAGGTGCTGAAAGTGTTTATAAAACTTATCCAGGTCTAATTTATATTTTGCAAAATGATAATTTAGGAGGAACTAGTGAAGAAAACTATTATTTAACTCAATTAGCTGTATGGTGGTATATTGACCGTGCTAATGGAATAGATGATAATACTAACTATAGTGCTTATGGTGTTAAAGTGGAAACACCTGAAAGTAGTAAAACTGATAAATATGATGAATATGGTAATTATAAATTCTATAATAATTTATCAGTATTAGATAAGCAAACAATTAAAAGCAATGCAAAATATGGTCAAAAAATAGTAAGTCTTGTTGAAGGGGCAATTGCTAATGCGGCTAATTATCCTATCTCAGGAGGAAGTCAAGATATTAATATAGATAATGCTTCTATTACTTATAATATGACTAATGATTATATTGAAACTAGTGTAATAAGACCAACTAGTTCTAATCCAAATTTTGAAAGTTATTCTATTCAAATAAATGATGCTGTAGGAAATGTTCAAATTGTAGATGAAAATAATAATCCTCTTGCAAGTACTTCTATAAGTGCAGGAACAGGATTCAAACTACGTGTACCTGTATCTGAAGTAGAAAATAGTACATTTAAAGCCAATATAACTGTTGTAGGTTATTTCAAAGATTGGTATGATGCGTATATTTATAATCCAGAAAAGAATAATGTAGAATTACAAAGAGCTTTACTTGGAATTATTGAAAAACCATCTGTATCAACAAGTGTTAATTTAGAAGCTCCTAGCATTAATGTACCTAACACTAGTAAAAATTCATTCTTAGTATATGGAATAGGTGCTTTAATCATAGTAGCTGGTATTATCTTAATAGTTGTGGCTAAAAAACCAAATAATGCAAAGAAAAAATAGAAACTTAAAAAGCCAACTCTTTAAAGTTGGCTTTTTCTTCCTTATTATTGGTTTATTAATTTTTTTTAGTCCTACTTTAATAAAAATTAAAGAGGAAGTTTTTGAGGAAATGCGTTTAGCAATTTTCCAAATGAATATAAATAAAGATAATACAACTATTAATGATGTAAATACTGAAAATTTAGTAATTACTAATGAAGAAACACAAATATTAAAAGAAGAACCAAAACAGGAAAAGAAGACTACTTATTCATATATAGGAGAGTTAAATATACCAGCAATTAGATTAAAAAGAGGTTTTGTTTCTAAAGAATCTAAATATAATGATATAAATTATAATATAACTATTGCTAACGAAGCAGATTACCCAGATGTTCCAGCTGGAAACTTCATCCTTATGGCTCATTCTGGTAATGCTTATATTTCTTTTTTTGATAAGCTATATAAACTTCAAATAGGGGATCAAGCAAGTGTAAGCTATAATGCTAATACTTATAATTATCACTTAGTTAAAGTTTATAATCAACCCAAAACAGGAAAAGTTACTATCTATAGGAATTCTTATGTTAAAACATTAACGTTAATTACCTGTACTCACGAAGATGATTATAACCAAACAATATATATTTTTGAAGAAATATAATATAAAGATAAAGGAGGATGAAGATGGATTTAAGTATTATTGATCAATTACTAAAACTACTAGAAATTCCTTTTTCCTCAATTTTAATGATAGAAATATCTATTATCTTTCTATTACTATATATATTTTTAGTCTATAATGAAAAAAGAGAAAGTAAAAAAGTAAAGGTCTTTCTATCAGCCATAATAATTTTCTTTATCTCAGCTTTAATATTTTATTTTTCAGACGATGTAGAATTTGTCTTAACAGAAATTATAAAAACTATAATGAACTGCTTTTATTTTCCAAATATCATTTTTTATTTTAGTACTGTCATAATATCATTAATCATGATCATTTATACAATGCTAAGTAGTAAATTAACTAAATTTAATAAAATAATTACATATACTTTTACATTATTACATCTATTTTTATTTACCAACTTTATTACCTATGCCATTATTAATAAAACTAATTTAACTAATACAGCAAATATTTATCAAAATGATAATATGTATATTATAGTATTTTTTAGTCAAATTCTTTTTTTCATTATAATCATCTATAAAGCAATATATCATTTTTGTTATATTAGAAAGGAAAAATTGAAAAATATTAATGAGAGTGATATAATGTTTAGGAAATGAGGTAATTATGAAAAGAAAACTAACAAAAGTTAAAGATAAATTCATTAAAACTATAAAACAAATAAAAGAAGACAAATTAATAAGTAAATATTTTAGAAATAATCGCTTATTTATTGTCTATGTTTTAGTGTGTGTTTTTAATTCAACTCTACTTAGAGTATTTACAATGCCAACTATAGAAAACTACTTATCATTTAAAGCTATAATTGCTGATTTAGCAGTAGTTACTATTATTGGCTCATTTTCTTATTTATTTAAAGGAAGAAAGCGTTATACCTATTTATTATTTTGGACAACTATCTTTACTGCTATCTGTGTTATAAACTCTGTTTATTATACTTTCTATACATCTTTTGCTAGTGTATCAATGTTATCCCTTACTCAATATATTGGTCAAGTAGGTGATGCTGTTGTAGAAAATGTTCTCCAGTTAAAAGACCTATTATATTTAATTCCATATATTTTCTTTATATACTACTATCATCGTCTTGTTAAAAGAAATAGATATAGAAATTATAATAAAAATACTAGAATTCCAACCTTTAAATATACCTTAATTGGTGGTGTTTTAATATTATTTATTTTCATTATATCATTATCATCACTAGAAATAAGCCGTTTTATTAAGCAATGGAATAGAGAATATATAGTTATGCGTTTTGGTATTTATATGTATCAAGGAAATGACATAGTAGCAAGCCTACAACCAAAAATATCAGCAATGTTTGGTTATGATGATGCTAAAAAAGAATTTAATGAATACTATAAAGATAGAAGCGATGAACAAAATTATACTAATAAATATACAAATATTTTAGAAGGACGTAATGTAATTGTAATTCATGCTGAAAGTATGCAAGCCATAGCACTTAATAGGACTTTTAATGGACAAGAAGTAACACCAAATCTAAATAGGTTAATTAAAGAAGGTTTATACTTTGATAATTTTTACTCACAGGTCAGTGTTGGTACAAGTAGTGATACTGAATTGACATTCAATACAAGCTTAATGCCAACTCAAAATGGAACAGCTTTTGTCAGTTACTTTGATCGAACTTATATTGCTACTCCATCCTTAATGAAAGAAAAGGGTTATTATACCTTTAGTATGCATGCTAATAATGCTGATTTCTGGAATAGACGTGCTATGCATGAATCACTAGGTTATGATAAATTCTATAGTAAAGAAACATATGATGTAGATAATAAAAATATTATAGGCTTAGGTCTATCTGATAAAGAATTTTTTGCTCAATCGGTAGAAAAAATTAAAAAAATAAGTGAAAAACATGATAAATATTATGGTTTATTAATAACTCTAACTAACCATACCCCATTTTCTGATACTGATAAATATGGAGAATTTCCAGTAACAATGAAAACAACTATAACAAATGAAGATGGAACGACTAGTGAAATAGAAGCTCCATATCTTGAAGGAACAAAATTAGGTAATTATTTTAAATCAGTTCATTATGCTGATGCTGCTTTAGGAGAATTTTTTCAAGAAATGGATGAAGCCGGTTTATTAGAAAATACTGTTGTTATTCTTTATGGTGATCATGATGCTAGACTACCAAAAAGTGATTATAATTTAATGAATAACTATGATCCAGTAACAGATAGTATAAAATCTAAAGATGACCCAACTTATAATGAATATGATAGTTTTGATTATGAACTTGATAGAAAAGTACCATTTTTAATCTGGACCAAAGATAAAGTAGTTCAAGGGCAAGTTGACTATACAATGGGAATGTATGATGTTATGCCAACAATTGGAAACATGCTAGGTTTTTATAATAAATATGCTCTTGGCCATGATATCTTTGAAATAAAAGATAATAATATTGTAGTATTTCCTAATGGTAATTGGATTACTGATAAAATATATTACAATAGTCAAAAAGGTGAATACAAACTATTAAAAGATGAAATAATCGATGAAGATTATATAACAAAAAATAACGAATATGCTGATAAATTATTAAGTGTTTCTAATAAAGCTATTGTGTTTGATTTATTTAATCCAAATAGTGAAGAAGAAGCTGTATCTAAAGAAAAATAGATAGGAGTTAAAAATATGAAATTAAAAAAAAGCGTAAAAAGAATTATTATAATTGCTGTAATACTAATTATTGCTGGAAGTAGTTTTATTGCTTATGAGAGTCTTAATAAAAAAGAAACTAAGAAAGCAACTGTTGTTAATGAAATAAAAGAATATGGTTATACTTTAAAATCAAATAAAAGTGAAAAATATAAAGAAATGTTTCAAAAATTAAAAAATATTTTAAGTAAAGATGAAGTTGATGAAAAAGCTTATGTAGAACAAATAAGTAAAATGTTTATATTAGATTTCTATAGTTTAGATGATAAATTAGCAAATACTGATGTAGGAGGTGTTGATTTTCTTCATCAAGATGCTAAAACTAATTTTTTAGAAAAATCAGAAGATACTATCTATAAATATGTAGAAAATAATATTTATGGTAACAGAAACCAAGACCTTCCTGAAGTAGATAATATTACTATAGATAATATTGATACAGTTGAATATACTATTGGAACTGATAATACTGATCAAGAAGCATATCAAGTTGAAATAGAATGGACCTATAAAAAAGATATGGACTATCAAAATAAAGCAACCCTTACTTTTGTTCATGAAGGTAAAAAACTTTCATTAGTTGAAGTAAAATAATGTTAGAGGTGATATTTTGGAAAGACTACAAAAAGTAATCGCTACATCAGGACTTACTTCAAGAAGAAAAGCTGAAGATTTGATTAAAGCAGGGCGTGTAAAAGTAAATAATGTTATAGTAAGAGAATTAGGAACAAAAGTAACTTCTAAAGATATAATTAAAGTTGATGATAAAGAATTAATAAAAGAAAAAAAAGTTTATTATCTTCTTAATAAACCTAGAGGAATTATTACTAGTGTAAGTGATGATAAAGAAAGAAAAACTGTAGTAGATTTAATTCCTTGTAATGAAAGAATATATCCTGTCGGACGTCTTGATTATGATACAACAGGAGTTCTAATTTTAACTAATGATGGTGATTTTGCCAACATTTTAATGCATCCATCTAGTGAAGTAGAAAAAGTATATATAGTTAAAGTTAAAGGTATTATTGATAAAGATGCAATTAACACTTTAAAAAATGGGGTTATAATTGATGGTAAAATGACTAAACAAGCTAAAATAAAATTACGAAAAAAAGATTATAAAACCAACACTTCTATGCTTACGGTAACTATCCATGAAGGACGTAACCATCAAGTGAAAAAAATGTTTGAAAGTGTAGGTTATAAAGTACTAAAATTAAAAAGAGAAAGAGAATTTATCTTTGATTTAAAAGGCTTAAAAAGTGGGGAATATAGAACTTTAACACCTAAAGAAGTAGCTATAGTTTATAGTTTAAAAACAAAATAAAAACGCTTAGATTTTTTCTTAAGCGTTTTCATCTTCTACTATAATTGCTCCAGTAGGACAAGAATCAGCTGCATCTCTTACTTCATCTTGTAAATCCTCTTTAACATTTTCATCTTTAACTTCACTTAAACCATCATCATTAAGTTCAAAAACATCATTACAAATAGAAGCACAAGCTCCACAGCCAATACAAGCATCTTTATTTACTTTAACTTTCATAATATACCTCCAATAACATTATACTCTATTTTTCTATCTTTGCCTACTTTAAATTTTTTTCATAATATGATATGATAACAATATAGTAAAGTAGGTGGAATATGGGACGAATGGAACGGTATAATAATAGCCAAAAAACAAAACATATAACTAGAACTGAAAAAAACCAAAATCTATATAATGACTTAGGTCATCTTGAAAGATACACAACAATGTCAGATGTATCAAAAATAGAAGCAGTTGAGTTAAATGCCGCCAAGAAAAATTATAGAACAAGAGAAGGGTATCATAAAATAAAAGATTATAATATACCTAATATAGCTATAGAAAAACCACTTATTAGAAAAGAATTAGATGAGTTTAATTACTTATATAATACTGATGAACATAAAACATATGATATTAATAGAGTTATTGAAGAAGCTAAAGAATTAAGGGAAAAAGATAGTTTAGAAAGAAAAAGGAAACTTCATAATGAAAAGTATAATATTTTGGAAAGTAGTGATGAAGAATTAGAAAAATTTAAAGAAGAAACTAAACTTCGTCATAAACCTATTGAAAATGAACAAGAATTAGAAGATTTAATTAATACTATTACTTCAAAAGAATTAAGAAAAGAAATAGATAAAGCTACTGATAATAATAGTTTATTAAGTGATTTAATGGCAACAAATGTCAATGAAGAAGTATTAAAACCTATCGCTACTAAAATAGATGATCAAGATAATAATAAAGATGATGAAACTAAACAATTAGAAGGAGTAAAAAATAAAGAAGCATTAAATGATATAGATGAATCTTTTTATACAAAAAGCCTAGATTTAAGTGAAGAAGACTTTGATTTTGATGATGAGAATGTAAAAAAGCCATCTAAATTGTTAACATTTTTAAAATTTATTTTTTCACTTATCCTAATAATAGGAGTAGGTATAGGTGTTTATTATGTTATAACTAACTTTTAAAAAGGAATTTATTCCTTTTTTTTATATTCTCTTTTCTTTAACCATAATTTATAGTATAATTTTAATAGTTTTGAGGTGCTGTATGAATATATATAATTTAACTATAGAAGATCTTACAACATATTTTTTAAAAAATGACGACAAAAAATTTTATGCTACTGAATTATTTACTTGGCTATATAATAAAGATAAAAAAATAATAGACTTTAATGAAGCAACTAATATAAAAAAATCTACAATATTAAGATTAAAAGAAGATTTTGTAATATCTACAATAGAAATTGTAAAAAAAGAAAAAGCTAAAGATGTTTCAAAATATTTATTTAAACTTAGTGATAATGAACATATAGAAGCTGTTTTAATGTATCATGATTATGGCAATAGTTTATGTATTTCTAGTCAAGTTGGTTGTAATATGGGCTGTAAATTTTGTGAATCTGGTAGAAGAAAAAAAGTACGTAATTTAACAACTGGAGAGATGGTAGAGCAAATATTAAAAGTAGAAAATGATAGTAAGATTAGAATTAGTCATATCGTGATTATGGGAATAGGAGAACCTTTCGATAATTATGATAATGTTTGTAAATTTATTAAAATAATAAATCATCCTAAGGGTTTAAATATAGGAGCTCGGCATATTACCATCTCAACATGTGGAATTATTCCTAAAATATTAGATATTGCTAATTTCCCATATCAAGTAAATTTAGCAATAAGTTTGCATGCTGCTACTGATGAACTTAGAAAACAATTAATGCCAATTGCAAAAGTATATCCATTGAATGAATTAATAGATTCTATAAAAAAATATATAGAAAAGACGAATAGACGTGTTACTTTTGAATATATTCTTCTAAAAGATGTTAATGATACAAAAGAAGATGCTCTAAATCTTGTTAAATTACTAAAAGGAATAAATGCTTATGTTAATTTAATACCATATAATGAAACAGATTCTTTACAATTTAAACGAAGTAACCCTTTAACAATTGCTAAATTTTATGATATACTAAAGAAAAATAATATTACAGTTACAATTAGACGAGAATTTGGCGGTACAATTAGTGCTGCTTGTGGACAACTTAGAAGCAGGAAGGAGGAGTTATGAAATCGTTTTATTTAACAGATGCTGGTAAAGTACGAGATCATAATGAAGATAGTGTTTTAATAGTTCATAATAATAATGGAGATACTCTCATGGCTATTGCCGATGGAATGGGAGGACATTCTGCTGGAGAAGTAGCTTCATCAATTGCTATAACTCATCTAGCTAAAGAATTTAATGAAAATTTTTATAATATGACAAAAATGGATGCGGTTAATTTTTTAAGAAATAGTGTTAATGAAATTAATGATAGTATTTTTAGACATGAAAAAACACATCCAGAAAGTAAAGGAATGGGAACAACTTTAGTTACAGCGATTATTACTAAAGATTATATTCTCTTTGGTAATATAGGTGATTCCTCAGGATTCGTTATGAAAGATGGTAAATTGCATAAAGTAACTTATGATCATACTTTAGTTAATTTATTAGTATCAGCTGGAGAATTAACTAAAGAAGAAGCTAAAGATCATCCTAAAAAAAATGTTTTAATGAAAGCTTTAGGTGCTAATGATCCTATAGATATAGATATATTTGATTGTATGGATATAAAAGAAATAGATTCTATACTATTAGCAAGTGATGGCCTTACTAATATGCTTGATGAAGAACAAATAGAAAAAGTATTATTAAGTGAAGGTGATATTGAAGATAAAGTAATTAAACTAATTAGAAAAGCTAATAATAGAGGTGGAACTGATAATATCTCTGTTGCTTATTTAATTAAAGAAGAAGGTGAAGAATAATGGTTACAAAGGGGCAAAAGATAAATGGTCGTTATGAGATAATTAAATCTATTGGTGAAGGTGGTATGGCTAATGTTTATCTTGGATATGATACCATATTAGATAGAAATGTTGCCATTAAAGTACTACGCGGAGATTTAGCAAATGATGAAAAATTTGTAAGACGTTTTCAAAGAGAGGCTTTATCAGCTTCAAGCCTATCTCATCCTAATATTGTTGCCATGTATGATGTAGGTGAAGATGATGGCCTATATTATATCGTAATGGAATATGTTGAAGGTAAGACCTTAAAACAATTATTAAAGAAAAGAGGAAGTCTAACTTTAAGTGAAGCTATAGATATTATGTTACAACTAACCGATGGTATGGCTCATGCTCATGATTCCTACATTGTTCATCGTGATTTAAAACCACAAAATATTATGATTCAAGATGATGGCCAAATAAAAATAACAGACTTTGGTATTGCTATGGCCTTAAATTCAACACAATTAACTCAAACAAATTCAGTTATGGGTTCAGTTCACTATCTTCCACCAGAACAAGCAGCTGGTAAAGGAGCTACCATCAAAAGTGATATCTATTCCATGGGAATTATATTTTATGAACTTTTAACTGGTGAATTACCTTTTAAAGGAGATAGTGCAGTAGAAATAGCGCTAAAACAGATGAAAGAGCCACTTCCTGATGTTCATAAATTAAATAATGATATCCCCCAAAGTATTGAAAATATTATATTAAAAGCAACAGCAAAAAATCCTAAAAATCGTTATGATGATGCTAAAAGTATGCATAATGATTTATTAACTGCTTTAAATGATGATAGGATAAATGAAGAACCATATGTTTATCCCTATCCTGAACATGAAGTAGATGAAACAACAAAAATAATGAAGCCTATTACTAATGAAGAAGAAGGTGTAGCAACACCAATAACTGATGAAAAAGTTAAAAGATCAAACAAACTAATAATAGCACTATCAATTATTGCCGGTATTATAGTTTTAGCTTTAATCTCAGTATTCTTTATTATTCCAGCTGTAACTGCTGAAAAAGATATTAAAGTTCCTGATGTATCTGATATGACAGTAAGTAAGGCAACTGAAAAACTGGAAGATGCTGGTTTTGTTGTTAATAATAAAATAAAAGAAGTATCTAGTGAAAAAGTTAAGAAAAATAGAATAATAAAGACAGATCCAAAAGCTGGAAGTACCTTAAAAGAAGGAAGTAGAATAACTTTATATAAATCAACAGGAGTAAAAACCTATACTTTAGAAAACTATGTTAATGTTGATATTAATGAAGCGAAAGAAGCACTAGAAGATATGGGATTAACAGTAACGATTCAAGAAATAGAACCAGATATTACTACTTGTTCTGTAATAGGTCAAAACTTAGTAATATCACAATCTCTTGATGAAGGTAGTGAAGTAAAATCAGGAGATAAAATAATATTAACAACTCTTAAGACACTAACTTTTCCGACATGGGCTGGCTCAACCCAAGATGCTGTAACATCATGGTGTAATAATGCCTGTGTAACACTAAATATTGAATATCAAGAAGTTGTTGATCCTAATCAAGTTGGCAAAGTTATTACTCAATCACGTCCAAGTGGTTCTACTGTAAAAAATAATGATAGTGTTACAATTACTATTGGTAAAAAATCACCTATAACTAATAATAATGATGATGATGAAGTAGATATAGATGATAATGAAACTGACAAACAAGATACCAATAATAATCAAGATGATAACAAAACTAATAATCAAGATAAAACAAATTAGGGGGCTTTTATGAAAGGACAAATTATAAAAATAAGTAGTAATAATCATATTGTCTTTAGTAATAATAAAACATATACTTGTGTTCCAAGAGGAAAATTTAGAAAGGACAAATTAATACCAAAAGTTGGTGATTATGTTATTTTCGACCCAGATAAATTAGTAATAGATGAAATATTAGAAAGAAAAAATAACTTTGATAGACCAATGGTTAGTAATATAGATCAAGCTTTTATAGTTACAAGCTTATTAAATCCTAATTTTTCTCTTAATCTACTAGATCGTCTTCTAATTTTGATGGAATTACATAAAGTTAAAAGTATTATCTGTATTACCAAAAAAGATTTAACTAGCTTTGATTACTATGAAAAAATCAAGCTAGTTTTAGCATATTATAATAAAATAGGATACAATATCGTTACAAACCAAGATTTAGAAAAAATAAAAATACTAATAAAAGATCAGACAAATGTTTTTGTAGGTCAATCTGGCGCTGGTAAAAGTACCCTGTTAAATAAATTAAATCCTAATTGGAATTTAAAAACAGGGGAAATTTCTCTTGCTTTAGGTAGAGGAAAACATACAACAAGAAATGTAGAATTATATAATTTTTTAGATGGAAAAGTATTAGATACCCCTGGTTTTTCAGCTCTTAACTTTAATAATTATACTAAAGAAGATATAAAAAAATCTTTTAGAGAATTTTCTAATTATTCATGTCCTTTTAAAGATTGCTCACATACTAAAGAAAAAGAATGTGCTATAAAAAAAGCAGTTTCATCAGGTGAAATATTAAAAACTCGTTATGATAATTATTTAAAATTTTATGAGGAGGCTAAATAATGATAAGTGCATCATTTTTAAGTAGCAAAAATATACCTTTAACACTAAAAGAATTAAATGATACAGATGTTGATTTTATCCATGTTGATGTTATGGATGGCAAATATGTAAATAATAAAACTTTACCTTTCAAAGAAATGCGTCATATATATAAATATACAACTAAACGATTGGATGTTCATCTTATGGTTTTAAAACCTAGTAATTATATTAAAAACTATGCAAGTTTAAATAGTGAATATATCTCTATTCATCTTGATATATTAGAAGATGTATTAACAAATTTAAAATTAATTAAAAGCTATGGAATTAAAGCTGGAATTGTCTTAAATCCTAATGATGAAGTAAGCACTATTATTCCTTATCTTCCTTACATAGATTTAATAATAGTTATGGGAGTAATACCAGGAGAAGGATCTCAAAAGTTTATAGATAAAACTATAAATAAATTAAAAGAATTAAATGTTTTAAAAAAAGAATATCCTAATTTTAAATTTAAAATAAGTATTGATGGAGGTATCAATAATACAATTGTAAAAAAAATAAAAACATTAGTTGATATAATTGTTAGTGGTAGTTATATAACTAAATCTAATGATTATCAAACACAAATTAATAGTTTACGTTAGATTATTTAAATGATATAATAAAAATAAGAATTGAGGGGATAATATGAATAATAATGATACTAATCAAAAAAATAATACTAATAATACAACTCAAGAAACACCAACAGTTATTAAACCACAAGTAGTTAATATAGAACAGCAACCTCAAGAGGTTGAACAAGTAAAAACTACAGATACTAATACATCTAATAATACAACGGTTAATAATAATCCTAATTCCAATTCTACTGCTAATAATACTACTACTAATAATATTCCTACTTCAGTACAACCAGAAGGAAATAAAGATAAAAGTACCAAAAAAGGATATCCCGTTTTTTTAATCGTATTAATGATATTATTATTTGCTTTTGTTTTCTTTTTACCTAATATAACAGATCTAGTTAATGAATATAAAAGCCAAAAAGAGAATGAAAATGCTTTAAAAAGTGGAAAAATGGTATGTACAATAAGTAATTCTAGTGATACTACCAATTTAACATATTCATTAGAATTTGATTATACTAAGTACAAATTAAAGAAAAGTCAAATAACTACTACTAGTAGACTATCAGATACAGCCATAGATACTAGTCCTTTAACTGAAAGACAAGATTCTTGTTTATTATTAAAAGAAGTATTAGATAGTAATGATATTGGAATGAGTGCTAGCTGTAGTGTTAGTGCTACAGTACAAACAACTATTCAACAAATAGATTATAAAAAATTAGATTTAGATTTCATATCAGATAATATCGCTGAGTTTGAAGGCTTTTATCCAGAATATGAACTTAATCAAAATGTTAGAGCAATTGAAAAAAGTCTTACAAATAGTGGTTATAAATGTCAAAAGACAGAAAAATAATTCTAAGATAAAAGAAGTTAACTTTTATCTTTTTTTATTGAATTATTCACTTCTATAAACTAATATTAATCTAACAAAACTTGAAAATAATGTGACTATTTAAACAAAATGTCCGGTTTTTAAATTTCATTTACAAAACAAAATG
>CAMMBL010000005.1 GCA_946494015.1 uncultured Mycoplasmatota bacterium
ACAAGTAACATGAAACATTTCTCCAGCTCCTTCACAATCACTTGCTGTTATTAATGGAGCATGAAAGTAAATATAGCCTCTATCTTGAAAATATCTATGAATAGCATAAGCTGCTACACTTCTAACTCTAAATACTGCTTGAAACAAGTTAGTTCTAGGTCTAAGATAAGCTTGTTCTCTTAAAAACTCACGAGAGTGTTTCTTAGGTTGTATTGGATAGTCTTCAGGACATTCTCCTAATAATACAACTTCCTTAGCTTGTACTTCAAAGGCCTGTCCTTCTTTAGGTGATTTAACAACTATACCTTTTACCTTAATAGCACTTCCTACATGATATTTTTGGATATCTTCAAAATCTTTTAAGCTATTATCATAAACAACTTGAATATGTTTAAAGCATGTCCCATCAGAAAAATCTATAAAACCAAATTCTTTTTGTTTACGGTGATTCCTAATCCATCCTTCTAATACTACTTCTTTATCCATAAATTCATCTATTTCATCATATAATTTTTTTGCATCTATTACCATAATTATCCATCTCCTTCTTAATTAGTATAACATTTAATTTATTTTCTTAAAACTTTTTCTTTTTCTTTTAAAGGAATATTAATTACATGTGCTTCTCTATTTATTGTTTTTAGAAAAGAAAAACATTCTTTAGGTTTTATAAAAATACTCATTCCATTATATAAAGGATGAAATGCAATATAATCAGCATTTAATAAATCTTCATCAATAATTATTTCTATTTCTTTTTTTTCATCATACATCATATTAAAAATAGAAACATTGCCTGGTGTTGATCTTATTAAATCATACATATCATCAGGACTAACAAACTCTAATTTTCGGCATGCTAATTTATCTTTTAAAGATCTTAAATCTACTTGTTTAGAACTATCTGTTATTACTAAATATTTCTTCTTTTCTCCTTTTCTTTCTTGAATTAATAAATGCTTAGCAACAGCATAATTATCACCTAAATATGCATTCCATCTACTATAATCAACACAACTTGTAACTTCTTTATGCCTAATACAATAATCATATTTAATTCCTTTTTCATTTAAAGCATTACAAAATGCAAAGCCTTTTTTTTGTCATTTCAATTCTTTTTGATTGTTCTTTAGATAATACTAAATTTTTAGTAAATCTCTCTAAAATTCCCAACTTCTAACATAATATCACCCTTTCTAATAAATAATAAAAGACTAGTCTTATACCATAATACTTATAGTACTATGGGACGAAACTAGTCTTCCGCGGTGCCACCCAATTTATTATAAAGGCATTATTAACTTTATAATCACTTTTTCGATTCTATCAAATCTAGCAACTGTAACGGGTTGCCCCCGGCTTAGTCTACTTAATTTCTTTAAGCACTCCGAAATGTTATTCACTATTCATCTTTTCTTGTTTCCACCAACCACAAGATCTCTATAAAAGACTAGAAATAGTTACTTCTTTTCATCAATGTTTTGATGTTATTAATATACTATTATTTTATGCACTTGTCAATTTTTTTATACAAAAAACACTTAACCATTACTTTTTGTAAATCGTATAAATTTATCTACTTCGCTATCATCTAAATCAGTATTAGCTAAAGATTCAAATAGTTTTTTCTGTTCTTTTGATAATCTTTTAGGTGTAACTACTTTAAAAATAACATACATATCACCAGTTCTTCTACTGGTTGAATCTTTTATACCTTTACCTTTAAGTCTTTGTTTATCACCACTATCTGTACCACTAGGTATAGATAATTTTACATTACCATAAATAGTAGGTATTTCTTTCTTACAACCAAGTACAGCCTCAGCCATATTAATAGGTACTTCTAGATAAATATCAAGACCATCTCTTTCATAAAATTTATGTTCTTTAATATGAAATTCTAAATATAAATCACCTGAAGAACCACCATTTTCCCCAGCATGACCTTTGCCTGGTACTCTTAGTCTTTCACCATTATCAATACCACTAGGTACACTTACAGTAATTGTTTTATGACTTTTAATTTGCCCTTTACCACGACATTTATTACAAACTTCTTTATAAGTTTTCCCTTTACCATTACACTCTGGACAAGTAGTTTTAGTCATAAATGAACCTAATATAGTTCTCTGTTCACTAGTAATAGTTCCACTACCATGACATCTTCTACAAGTTTCTTCATGGAAACCACCTTTTCCATCACATTTATCACAAACACTAACAACATCTAAATCAAAATCTTTTTCACAGCCATAAATAGCTTCTTCAAAAGAAAGTTCTACTTGCATTAAAATATCACTACCACGTCTTGCTCTACTACGACCTCTACTAGAACTTCCTCCAAAACCAAAACCACCGCCAAATAAATCATCAAAAATATCTCCTAGATCGCTCGCATCAAAACCAAAACCTGCTCCATTAAAGCCTCCAAAACCTGAAGTTGCTCCACTTTCTCCTACGCCAGCATGTCCAAATTGATCATAAGCTTTACGTTTATTATCATCAGACAAAACCGAGTAAGCTTCTTGTACTTCTTTAAATTTTTCTTCAGCATTTTCTTCTTTACTTATATCAGGATGATACTTTTTAGCAAGTCGTCTAAAAGCACTTTTAATTTCATCTTTACTAGCACTTTTAGATACACCTAATACTTCATAATAATCTCTTTTTGCTGCCATCTACTACACTTCCCTTCTAGTCAAAAATAAGTTATTCTTCATTTAATGATATAAATTTATCTAAGCTTTCTTTAAACATTTCCATCGCTTCTACAAATACTTTAGTATCTGTTAAATCTATATCAATAATTTTTAAAACTTCAAGTGGATAATCTCTACCTCCACTTTTTAAAAATTCTAAATATTTATCTTTAAAATGAGGAGTATTACTTAAAATATTATTAACTATATAACTTGCTATAGATAAACCTGTGGCATATTTATATACATAAAATGGAGTATAAAAATGGGGAACTCTCAAAGCTTCATATTTAATTTCTTCATCAACTACTACATTAGAACCAAAATATAATTTATTTAAATCATAATAGTATTTACAAATATTATCACTAGTTAATATTTCCCCTTTATCAGTTAACTCATGAATATATTTTTCAAATTCTGCAAACATAGTTTGTCTAAATACAGATGCTTTAAACAAATCAAGTCTTTCATTTAAAATAGCTAATTTTTCTTCTTTAGTTTTAGCATTATCTTCCATATAATAAGAGAGTAATAATTCATTAACTGTAGAAGCTATCTCAGCTAGAAAAATTGGATATCCTGAATTTTCATAAGAATTATACTGATTTGAAAAATAAGTATGCATAGAATGTCCCAACTCATGAGCTAGAGTTGATACATCATTATATTCACCTACATAATTAAGTAAGACGAATGGTTTTGTATCATAACTACCACTTGAATAAGCCCCACTTCTTTTATTTAAATTAGGATATTTATCAATATAGCCATCCTTAAAAGCTTTAGCAAGTTCTCTACTATATTCATCCCCTAAAACTTTTAATGCTTCTTTAACAATATTTTCCCCTTCTAAAAAACTATATTTTTTATCTATACTTTGAACTGTACTAACATAACCATCATATAAATGAAATTCATCTAATCCTAATATTTTTTTCTTAATATCAAAATATTTATAAAGACTAGGTAAATTATCATGTACTACATTAATTAAATTATTATATAAACTTACGGGAATAAAATCATTAAACAAACTAGCTTCTAAGCTTGAATTATAGTTTTTAAGTTTACTAGATACAGATAAAGCTTCACAAGTAGATGCTAAAGTTGCTGTTAAAGTATTTTTAAAGTTACCAAACACTTTATGATAATTAATAAAGGCATCTTTTCTAACCCTTCTATTTTTAGAACTTAAAAAGGTGCTATAATTACTAGAAGTAAGTTCTATTATCTTATCATTTTCATCTTTAATAGTACCAAACTTCATATCAGTATCCATTAAAAAGTCAGCAATATCACTACTACTATCTAATACTTTAGAAAAAGCTGTTATAATATGTTCTTCTTCTTTAGATAAAGTATGTTCTTTATATCTTAAAATATCTAATATTTGATGTCTATAATCAGCAAGATCTTTTTCTTTATCTAAATAACCAATAATAACACTTTTATCTTGTTCTAAAATCATAGGTACTACAAAAGCTGTCGCTTCACTATAAGCTTGATATAAATTATTAATTTTTCCATAAAGTTCTTGATAAGTGGTATTGCCTGTATCTTCATCATATTTGCGAGCAGCATAAGTATAAAGCTTTTCTAGCAATCTAGCTGTCTTACTGTCTATTAGTAATAATTCTTTAAAAGATGTACTACTATTTAAAAATTTATCTTGCATTTTACTTAATTTATCTATATTATTTTTAACTTTATTATAATCTTTATTATAATCATCTAAAGATTTATAAATACTTTCTATATCCCATTTATCTGATGTTTTTACATCTTCTCTTTTTAATAGTTTATCCATATTATTATTAACAAGAAGTAGTCCTAAATATAGCACTACTTCTTATTTTTATCCTTTCTCTTATTTTTCTTCAAAATCGGCATCTTTTACATCATCTTTTTTATCTGATGTATCACTACTATTATTATCACTATTAGCTTGATTTTCTTTGTTTATATTTTCATAAACTTTAGTTGCAAGTGCCATAGCTTTCTCTTGTAGTTTATCTTTTTTAGCTTTAATATCATCTAAGTCATTCTTATCTAGAGCTTCTCTTAAGTCTTTAATTAAGTCTTCAGCTTCCTCTTTTTCCTTTTTATCAACTTTATCTCCTAAATCTTTTAATGATTTCTCAGTTTGGAATACAAGTTGTTCGGCTTCATTTTTAAGATCAGCTTCTTCTTTACGTTTTTTATCAGCTTCTTTATTTTCTTCAGCTTCTTTTCTCATTCTTTCAATTTCTTCATCAGATAAATTTGTTGATGAAGTAATAGTAATAGATTGTTCTTTATTAGTACCAAGGTCTTTGGCAGTAACATTAACAATACCATTAGCATCTATATCAAATTTAACTTCAATTTGTGGAACTCCTCTTGGTGCTGGTGGTATATTGGTAAGTTGGAATCTACCAAGTGTTTTATTATCAGCAGCCATACTTCTTTCACCTTGTAATACGTGTACATCAACAGCTGGTTGATTATCAGCGGCAGTTGAGAATACTTCACTCTTACTTGTTGGTATAGTAGTATTTCTTGGAATTAATACAGTCATAACTCCACCTAATGTTTCAATACCAAGTGAAAGTGGTGTAACATCAAGTAAAACGATATCATTAACATCACCTGTTAAGACACCACCTTGAATAGCAGCACCCATAGCAACTACTTCATCAGGGTTAACTTCACGAGATGGTTCCATACCAAGTTCTTTCTTAACTGTTTCATATACTAGTGGAACTCTTGTTGATCCTCCAACGAAGATTACTTTATCTAAGTCTTTAGCTTTTAAATCTGCATCTTTTAAAGCATTTCTAACTGGTTCAAGAGTTGAATCTACTAAATCACTTATTAAGCTTTCGAATTTAGCACGAGTTAGTGTCATATCTAAGTGAAGTGGACCATCTGATCCTTGTGAGATAAATGGTGCAGAAACCTGTGTACTTGTCATACTAGATAGATCTTTCTTAGCTTTCTCAGCAATTTCTTTTAATCGTTGCATAGCCATTTTATCTTTAGTAAGATCAATACCATTTTCTTTCTTAAATTCACTAACAAGATAGTCAATAACCTTATTATCAAAGTCATCACCACCTAAGTGGTTATTACCACTAGTAGATCTAACTTCTACAACACCATCGCCTAACTCAAGGATAGATACATCGAATGTACCTCCACCTAGATCATATACTAAGATTGTTTGGTTTTTATCTTGTTTATCAAGTCCATATGCTAAAGCAGCAGCAGTTGGTTCATTTATAATACGTTCAACTTCAAGTCCTGCAATCTTACCAGCATTCTTAGTAGCTTGTCTTTGAGCATCATTAAAGTATGCTGGAACAGTAATAACAGCTTTATTAACACTTTCTCCTAAATAGCTTTCAGCTGATTCTTTTAAATTACTTAAAATCATTGCAGATATTTCTTCAGGTGTATATTTTTTTCCTTCAGCTTCAACCTTTTTATCAGTACCCATTAATCTCTTAATAGATGAAATAGTATTTGGATTAGTAATCGCTTGTCTTTTAGCAGCAGCTCCTACTATTCTTTCACCATTTTTAAAAGCAACTACTGATGGAGTTGTTCTTTCTCCTTCTTTATTAGGGATTACTTTAGGTTCCCCAGCCTCTAATACACAGACACAACTATTAGTTGTACCTAAATCAATACCAATTATTTTACTCATTTATATCCTCTCCTTTATTATCATTATCATCATTATTTTCTTCTAATTTATTTACCCTAACAGAAGCCGGTCTAATAACTCTATCTTTAAGACGATAACCTTTAAGTAATACTTCAAGTACTTCATTATCTTTAAACTCTTTATCATTATCAGTCATTAAAGCTTCCATTGTATTAGGATCATATTCCATATGCTCAGCCTCAATTTCTTCAAGTCCATATTTTTTTAAGACTTCATCAAAGCTTGCATACATCATTTTAAAGCCTTTTAAAAATCTAGATAACTCATCAGTAAGATTATTATCATCAAGCCTAATAGCACGTTCAAAATTATCTAATATAAGGATAAGCTCACTAATTAAATCCCAATTAGCATATTTTAATCTATTACTAACTTCTTCTTCTTTCCTTTTACGATAATTAATAAGTTCAGCTTGATGATATTTAATTTTATCATTCAACTCGTTAATTATTTGATCTTTTTTAGCAATTTCTTCTTTTAATTCTTTTATTTCTTCAGAATGCTTATCTTTCTTTTTAGGTTTATTATGACATTCACAACTTTCTTTATCTTTATTTTCACAGTCACATTCATGCTCATCTTTTGTAACTTTTACTTCTTCTTCTTTAGTTTCCATATCTTCACTACCTTTCTATATTTTCTTTTAAATATTCTAGGATACTAACAACCCTATCATATTCCATTCTCTTAGGTCCTATGATAGCAAGTGTACCTTCTTCACTATCAGTTTTAAAGTTAGTTTTAATAATAGTAACATCATTATCTAGTTTATTTTCACTACCAATATAAACTTCGATATTATTAGAATCATCTCTTTTAATTTCTTGCAATAAATCTTTATCATCAAGTTTTTTAAATAATTCTTTTATTTTATCAACATTATCAAATTCAGGCTGTTCTAAAAATTTAGTTCTCCCTACAACATTAATATCGGTATTGGTAATATCGGTAAAGACATTATAAATAGCATTATATAATTGTTGATGTTGTTCTACATATTTAGAGATGATAGGTTTAACTTCAAACTCTAATTTAATACTAACTTCATCAATTGGTGTACCAACTATTAAGTTATTAATTAAATCTACTGTTTTTTTAATATCATCCATACTTACATTTTCTAATGTAACAGTTTTATGTTCTACTTTACCTTTATCAGTTACTACAATAACTATTAACTGATTACTAGAAAGAGGTACAACACTAATTTCTTTAAGCAAATTTTCATGACTAGTCTTACCTAAAACAACAGCAGTATATGAAGTCATATCAGAAATAACTTGTAAGCTTTTATTGATACAATCATTTAATTCCAGCGATTGATTATGAAAAATAATTTGTAATTTTAACATTTCTTCTCCATTCATCTTTTTCGCTTCCATTAAATTATCAACATAATAGCGATATCCTTCTTCACTAGGTACTCTACCACTAGAAGTATGAGTCTTTTCTAAGTAACCTAAATCTTCAAGATTTGCCATCTCACTTCTAATTGTGGCACTTGAACATTTTAACTTTTTACATATTTGATTACTACTAACAGGTTTAGCTTGCCTAATATAAGACTCAACAATTAATTTTAATATTTTTCTTTGTCTTTCACTAAGCATCCATCTCACTACTTTCTAGCACTAATAATACCCAAGTGCTAGTAATATTGTATGATAAAAATTAGCACTTGTCAACTGTTTTTGCTAATTTTTTTTCATATATAATGAAAGTATGTTTTTTGATGAATATCGAATTTATTTATTGATAAACATAGTCCATTTTAATTACTAAAGAAAGGCTTTAAATATGAAAATATATTGAACATATAAATTTAGATTATATCAAACAGAAGAATAAAGAATATTAATACATAAGACTTTTGGATGTAGTCGTTTTGTTTATAACTATTATCTAAATTATCAGAAAAATGGAGTACAAAAATTATTTGATTTATGTAAAGATTTAAGTACAAGAGAATAGATTTCCTAGAATGCGGATTACATAATAATAGAGATATAAATACCAGTTTAAACATATTATTTATACTATAATTTAAAAAGTTAAATATAGGTAATGCTTTAAATAGAAGAATAACAATTAAATAAAAATTAAATTAGTATGGTAGTAATTATCAAAATTTAAGCCTATAAAGATGCGATGTTACTCTATATATGAAATAGGAATCCTTAAAGTAACACAAGGGTGAAATAAAATTTATTTTATTTCTTAGGTTCTTTATTACGTGCTATAGCAAATTCATTTAATTCTCTACTAATATTATCAACAAATTCATTATTGTTTTTTCTATTAAAATTTAAAAGACCAACTAATAAAAATAAAACCAATATTCCCATAGTAAGTAATCCATAAAGAATTGTTGAAATAGCAAAGCCTTTATTATTAATCACAATTACACCCCTTCTTCGACTACTTTAATAACAGCATGAAAATGACTATCTCTATCAATTACAAAATCACTATTAACAGCCCATATTCTAATAGAATAATCTTCTTCACTATTAGCCTCTAAAACATCTTCAAGTAAAACATTATCGGCATATTCTGATAAAATTAAAGATTTAGGTGATTGATGATCTTTACGAAAACTAAGTTTTAATAATTCATGAGGTATTTGCTTATCATAACAATTGTCAGCATTAATAACTTTTTCATTATTTTCTAATACTATTTTATATTTAACTTCATTTGTTGTTCCATTTTTAACTGTAAAATCATAAGAAGTAGAACTTAATCCTACAGAATCAGTAACAGGATTAAATTTCGTTAAATTAATTTTATTACCTTCTTTTCCATGAAAAACTACTTCCATTTTACCTGTATCAATATCTTTCTCACGTAAAGAAATAAATTTATTATAAATTAAATATGTAGATATAATAGCAAATAAAAACAAAAAGGTAATAATAAGTCCACTTTTAATCATATGTTTTCTATAATACTTTTGATACATCCAAAACACCTCTTTAAATTATTTTAAAACTAAAGTAGTTATATAGTCAAATAAAAGATTAAAAAGATATGTAAAACTATAAACAAATTACAAAAAAGGGTTGAAAAAGTGATTAATATGTTATATATTAATATTGTTCAAAGTTTATGTCCGCGTAGCTCAGCTGGATAGAGCAATCGCCTTCTAAGCGATCGGTCACGTGTTCGAATCACGTCGTGGACACCATTATTTGGAAATTAAGCTCATTAAAGAGCTTTTTTTATTTTATTAAAAAAAGAAAAAGAGATAACTCTTTCTCAATCTTCTAAAACATTTACTTTAATTCTAATTTTTTAACTTTAAATTTAAATTTATAATTATCTGTAGTTTCCATATAAAAAATCTCTTGGTCTTGATTAATAACATATCTAATATTAATTATCTGTGGATTTTCATTAAGATCAGAAACTTTTAAATATTCTTTATGATCTAGCAAATTATTACGTAATTTTAATAAATCATCTATTTCCCATGAATACGTATACTCCACCCCCTAAAAATATATTATTAATGTGCATATTGGACAGTTTTTTCTACCACTTCTTTAATATCCCTTTCATTAAAAGGTTTTCTTAACACATCAACAATAGGATAATTAAAAGCTTTAGCAACTAATTCATCATTGCCAACTCCTGTAATAATAGATACTGGAATGCGATCAAATAAATTATTATTACGAAAATATTCTAAAACCTGAAAACCATTAAAATTAGGCATATTAAGATCAAGTAGCATTCCAACAATATGAACATCTTTATTATCGGCTATAAGTTGTAAAGCCTCTGTTCCATCATTCGCTACAAGAACTTCAAACTGATTATTAAAGATTTTCCCAATAAAGTTTTTGATAACTGCTGAATCATCAACTACAATAAGAGCTCGATCTTTTTTAGGCGCAACAAAAGCAGTAGTTGTACCGACCTCCTCAAGGCCTAAATACTGCTTAACTAAATGCACTATTCGATCGAGCTCATTAATTAATTGATCAAAATGTTCAGTAACATAATACATGTTATTCTCTTTACTAGCCATTTCATGCTCATAAGCATAATCAGCTAATTTATCGAAGCCAAAATATTTAGCATCACTTTTTAAACCATGGACTAAAATAGCGTAATTAGCCATATCACCTACTTCTTTAGTTTGTTTAATCTTCATTTCCTTTTCATTAATATCTTGTAGGAAGTCGCCCAACGTATCATCATAAGTCGCCATATCTCCAAATAACTCCAGACTTTTTTTTACGTTTACCCCATTATTAATTAGCAAATTCACGTCTCTCATAACAATACCCTCCTATAATCATTATAACATATCTTAATCTTTATTTAAATATTTATTTACAATAGCATCAAGCATTTTACGTTCAATTGGTTTTGGTAAATAGCTATTAAACCCTTCATTTAAATATTTTTCTTCCATTCCTGAAATTGCATTCGCAGTTAAAACAACAACTGGAGTTTTAAAATTAGGATCTTCTTTTAATTTATGCAATGTTTCTGTTCCACTCATTTTAGGCATCATATCATCCATGAAAATTAAATCATATTTTATAACTTTTGATTTTTCCAAGCACTCAAATCCACTAGAGCAACTATCAACACTAATACCATAATCTTCTAGTAATCTAGTCGCTACTTTAATATTTAATTTATTATCATCTACTACTAAAACACTCTTATCTTTTATATTATAATCCAAAGCTAAATCTTCTTTTTTTACTTCTAAAGTATCTTCTAATTTAATATCGTTAGGTGCAATTTTTTGATCAATAGAAACGGTAAATTTACTGCCCTTTCCATAGACACTTTGAACAACTAATTCTCCATTCATAAGTTGAACAAGTTTTTTTGTAATAGCAAGCCCAAGTCCAGTACCTTCAATGGTTGTATTATGATCTTCATCAAGGCGTTCAAATTTATTAAACAGTCTATCTATCTTATCACGCTTAATACCAATACCAGTATCTTCTACTGATACAATAAGTCTACAAACATCTCCCTTTATCAAAGAATTAACTATAAATTCTATATGTCCTTCATCAGTATATTTAGCAGCATTGGTTAAAATATTTAAAATTACTTGCTTAACTCTAGTATGATCACCATATAAAACCTTAGGTATAGTTTCATCTATCTTAACAATTAGCTCAATAGGTTTTTCACCAATTCTTGCTTTAGTTAAAGTAACTAGACTATCAAACATTTTATAAGGATTATAATTTTTATTAATAATTTCTAATTTATTAGCTTCAATTTTAGATATATCTAAAACCCCATTAACTATTTCAAGAAGACTATCACTGGCCATCAATATATCTTTAACATCTTCTCTAACTCGCTCTGGTAAATCTTTTTCTTCAGATAAAGCTTCAGAAAAACCAGTAATTGCATTAAGAGGTGTTCTAATCTCATGTGACATATTAGAAAGGAAATCTGTCTTCGCATTATTAGCTTTCTCAGCTTGTGTTTTCGCTAAATTAAGTTCTTCTATTAATTTTATATCTGGATTTTCAATTGTAAAATACATTAAAAATGTAATAAAAGTTTCCATTGAAGTAACAAGTAAAATACCAGGATTAAACTTTTGGATTATCATAACAACAGTCCCAATAGAGATAAATGAAAAAATTGGTAAATATTTTTTACTTTTTATCTCTTTATAGTTTTTAAACATCATAATAAACCATAAAAAGATGCAAACACCTGATACTATATACATCAAATTAGCACTTGGCCCATATGAATAAACAACATTATTCTCATGATGATAATAAAGTGGTAATACTAAAATTAACATTAAAAGAATAACTGATACTAAGCTATATCCTTTAATAATATTACTCTTTTCTTTAAGATTATCATAATTAATCTTATTAGAAATAACATAAATATATGAAGTAAATAAAACCATATAAACCAAATAATAAACTATTAAAGATTTAGAAATAATAGCATTAGTAATAACTAAAACATCACTAACTTGAATAAAAAAGTAAGATAACAATGCTAAAATTATACCAACTAAATTGGTTATAATCATCAAACTATATATTTTATTTTCTAATGTTGCTAGTCGTTTCTTCGAAAAAAATACAGCTGTTAATAAAATAATATAAAACAAACTGCAAGCGGAAAAAGTAAAACCTACACTCATTATATCCTCACTACTTTCTTTAATAAAATTATAGCATTTATACAAAAAGAGTGCAAATAAAAAAGTAGAGGTATTCTACTTTTTTATTAATTTTTTAGTCTTTGTTGCATCTTCTTTATCCATTTCTCTTAATTTAATTTTATCCACCTTTAAAACTGGTGTTAAAGGTAATTGGTCATCAAATTTATAAAAATAAGCAACATCTCTTTCAGGAAGATTTTCATTACATAATTTTCTTAACTCAAATTCAAGCTGTTCAGTTTTATTTTTATATAAATCATCTAAAACAACATGTGCTTTAGGATACTCCCCTTGTGGTTCTTCATAATTAGGATAAGGAACACCTACAACGGCACAATCTTTAACAGCATAATGAGTGCTAATAAGTTCCTCTATTTCTGAAGGAAAAACATTATGTCCATCAGGTCTAATTATCATCTCTTTCGCTCTATCAGCAATAAAGTAATAACCATCTTCATCATAATAAGCATAATCACCTGTATTTACATACTTAATATTATCAATAGTTTTAAACATATCCTTGCTAGCTTCTTCATTTTTATAATAGCCATCAAACTGTGTTTCACTATTAACATACAATAAACCTATTTTATTAGGACCTAAAATTTCTTCTGTATCTTTATCAAGAATAAGTCCTTTAGTATCACCAATAGCCTTACCAACACTTTGTTCTTTAATGAATCCTGGCATATTTGTATAAGAAGCTGGTGTTAACTCACTTAAAGAATATCCTTGTGTTACTTTTAAACCTATCTTCTCTAAATGGGCATTAATTTTTCGTTCATGGCTCAAAAGCATCTTTGTTCCACCAACAGAAACACTTTTAATATATTTAGGTGGCGTATCAAGTCT
The DNA here is from genome assembly GCA_946494015.1 of uncultured Mycoplasmatota bacterium. Classification (GTDB taxonomy): domain Bacteria; phylum Bacillota_I; class Bacilli_A; order RF39; family UBA660; genus Onthousia. Next base: position 13,442 of record CAMMBL010000005.1, read on the forward strand.
TTTATCTTCATCAAAACATAACATTTGTGAAGGGACACCAACTAAATGATTGATCTTTTTCTTTAATACTACATCTCCATATTTATAAGCAGTAATATCAGGAATAACTACATTTTGGACACCGCGGCAATAAGCCATATGCATAAAAGTTTCTCCATACATTATAAAAGGTGGCATACTAAGCATTTTATCTTTAGCTTCTATTGGCATTGTTGTATCATAATAATAATCTCTAACTTTTACATTATAACTTCTACTAGTAGTTGGTACAGCCTTAGGTTTCCCTGTAGTACCACTAGTTAAAGTTATACTAGCTGGTATATCTTTATCGTAAATAGATGAAAAATCTTCTACATTTTTAGTCATTTTCTTCATCTCATTCCAATCTATATAACCTTCATGAGACTCTTTTGTATAATATAAATTCTTTAAAGCTACATCTTTTAAAGCTTCATAAGTTTTTAAGTGTTTAACAATCTTTTTCTCTTTAGAACTTAATGTTTGATACTTTTCTTTTTCCATATATTCATCTAGTAATTTCTTAACAACAAACTCATCTAAATCATTACTATTATTAACTTCATCAATTTTCTCTTTTAATTTATAGTATTCCTTAGTCTTTTTTAACTGATCAAAATGAAATATTTTTCCAAGAAGAAACTTCATTGAAGTCATCGGACTAATAACTGTTACATGCTCTAATTTTGTCTTATCAATTATTTTATCTACTTTTCCAAAAGCTTGATCTAACATAACTGCTTGTCTAACTTCCGCTAAATTTAAAAAGTCTTGAATCCTTGAAGGATTAGTTCTAGGATCTATCGGAAAAAAAGTCGCCCCATTTTTACTAACACCATAAAATGATGCTACTACTTCTGGAAATAATGGTGAAATAACGGCAATTACATCACCTTTCTTAGCTCCATTATATTTGAATATTTTAGCAGCATTTTCTATTTCTTCTTTAGCCTTAGGATAAGAAATATTCTTTCCAAAATATTCATAAGCATAAAATTGATTATTATAATTTAAAGTTGCTTCTTTAGCATAATCATAAACAGATTGATCTACATTTATATATGGTTTCATATACTACTTCTCCTTTACTTCTTAACTATTATCTCATCATAAGTATAAGATGATACTGTATTATCTACCTTGACTTGATAAACTGAGCCAATTTTCATTACAACAACACCAACTAAATTAGTATTTTTTATGATAACTTCACTACCAATTTCAATATCATCATCAATTTCATCAAAACGTGTATTTTTAACTAATAAACCCATACTACATATATCCTTTCTAATGTTATTATAGGTAAAATATATTTAATTTGTCAATTAGAATTATATAGGTATCTAAAAGCATTAATTGCATTTTTTTCTAAATTCTTTTATTTTTCTCTTAGCTTTAGTAGTCTTTACTTTATCTAACCATTCCTCTCTAGGACCATAAGATAATATATCTGTAATTATTCTCACTCTATCTTTATTATGCAAATGATAATCTACATCTACTATTTTATCATTTACAGCTGCTGATACCATGGTATCTCCAATATTAGAATGAATTTTATATGCAAAATCAATTGGGGTTGATCCTTTAGGTAATTCTAATATTTCGCCTTTTGGTGTATAAACATAAATCTTATCGGCAAACAATTCTCTTTTTACTTGATTAACAAATCCCTTATTATCAGAAAAAACACTATTAATTTCAACTAATGATTTAAAAAATTGGTATTTATCTTTTAAATCTTTTTGCATAAGGCTTCTAGCATTTCCTTTATTAATATCAAAGTAAGCTGTTAAACCAAAAGAAGCTATTTTATCCATATCGAATGTTCTAATTTGTGTTTGGACAAGTCTATCATCTTCTCCAAATACCGTTGTATGAAGTGATCTATACATATTAGTTTTAGGATTATATATATAATCTTTAAATTTCTCATTTATTGGATGATACTTAGAATGAACTAAGCCTAAAGTCTGATAACAATTAGCAATTGTGTCAACCATTACTTTTAAAGCTAATAAATCATGAATATCTGATAATTTATAACCTTGTTCCATTCTTTTATATATTCCATAAATATTTTTTGTTCTTACTTTTATTTCATGAGGAATGTTTTTATCAGTCAGTATTCTATTTATTGTTTGTAACATTTCTTCTAAACAGTGCTTACTATTATCTTCGATTCTTAATTTAATATCTTCGATTTTCTTATATTTATCAGGATAAAGATATTGTAACGATAAATCTTCAAGTTCACTTTTAATACGATATGCTCCTATATAATAAGCAAGTGGGACAAAAATATCCATAGTTTCCATAGCATTTTCTTTTTGTTTAAATTCTGACTTAAATCCTAATGTTCTCATATTATGAAGTCTATCTGCGAGCTTTATAATAATAATTCTTACATCTTCAGTAATACCTGTAATTATCTTCCTTGTGTTTGCAAGGTTTTGATCTTGCTTTGATGAAAAATTCATCTTGCTAATCTTTGTTACTCCATCTACTAAATTAGCCACATCATCATTAAATATTAAGGCTATATCTTCTTTGGTCATCTTAGTATCTTCTAATGTATCATGTAAAAGTCCTGCACAAAGTGTATCTCTATCCGCATGCATATTAGCAAGAATATAAGAAACATGCAAAGGATGCGTAATATAATCTTCCCCACTTTGCCGCTTTTGTCCTTTATGTAATTCAAAAGCATAAGAATATGCCTTTCTAATAATTTCAATTTCTTCATTATTATACTCAGCTACTTTAGCAAGTAAATCATTAATTGTTAAATTATCCATATAACACCTCCTATAAAAGAAAAAAGCTGAGGCAAAATAGCCCCAGTAATTAATTACAATTTAAAAAGAAGAAATAAACAAGCATAATTAAAGAAAGATCTGTAATAATTACAAAAAATTTAACTATATATTTTTCTTTTAAAAATACGCTCATCATTTCACCTCTTTAAATATTAAAAATAAATTTATCACTTGAATATTATCTTGTCAATATAACTTTAATTTTTTTTCGTATTAATATATTTATCAATATTTTTTTTATTATTTTTCTTTAAGTTTTCTATAAATTTAGGTTTAAATTGATCTAAATATTCAATAATTAAATCTGCATACTTTTCTACATTTACATCTTTAACGATATCATTTAAATATTTACTTATACCTTTTTCTTTATTTATTCTATCTACATAAAACGCTAAATAATTACTATCACCTAATTTTTCTTTAGCAGCCTTAACAATAGATAATAATTCTTCTCTTGTAGCAGAATACCGTGCTTTAAAGCCATTACATCTTGAAAACATTATTAAGACACAACCAATAAATAACTTATCAGTACCATCGCTTGGTAATGTCTTTTTAGTAAACTCTATTAAGCTATCAATATTACCTTTTTCATAGTCATCATATAGTTCCATCAAAATTCTATTAATCATACCATTAACACTTCCTTTAATTACTAAATGTTAAGCCATCATCATTACTAACTAACTCTATATCTTTTAAATCATTACCATCTGGAACAGATACATCCAAAACTAACTTATCGCCTTTAAGACGAGGTGTATTATTAATATAATAGTAATCTAAACTACCATAACCATTTATAGTAATAGAAACATCACTAAAAGACTTCCCACCATCAGTAGTAACTAAGAACTTTTTATATCTATCATCTTTACCTAATAATCCTAAATCAAAGATAAAACCAATATTCTCATTAACAAAAGTAACATCACACCCTCTATTTACAATTAAATATTTATCTTCATTTTTTAAAATATTTTTAAAACTTAAACCATTATCAGTAGATTTTTCTACAACAATTACATCTTTACCTGCTAAAGCTGTATCAATAATTCTTACTCTAATTATATCAGTCTTATTAAATCTATTTTCATCTAAAATACTTGATAAAAAGCTCTTTATTGTTGTAGAACCATAACTACCATTTTTAACATCCATTACTTCTATTTCTTCTTCAATATTTTGACTATATGTATAATTGATTAAATTTCCTTCATCATCAAAAAACTCTGTCATTGAATAATTTTTTTTACTAATATTTTTATCATAATACATCTTCTTCTTTAAAATATTTCCTCTAACAAAAGGATTAATATAATCATAATACAACACTGTATCTCTATTTAAAAATCTACTTCTTGTTTCTACCATCTTTTTATTATATAAAGTTACTTTATTTTCACTATCTCCTAAAAAATACCCTAAGATTAAGAACAATAATATAACAGTAACTATCTCAATAAATAAATATGAAGTAAAAAGCTTAATTTTCGCCTCTTTCTTTGTTTTATATATACTTACAATACCTAAAACTATAGTTATTAAAATTATTATAATAGAAACAAGTTTAATAATACCAAAGTAAGTATAATTATAATGAGCAAGTACTAGGTAACCAATAAAATATAATATTACATAAATAACTCCATAAAATAAAGGACTTTTTAATAAGTTTTTCATAAGTATCAAACTCCTTTATCTAATTATACTATCTTTTTTAATACTTTAACATAATTATTATTTTTAACTTAGCTCTTTTGATATATACTATACTTTACTATATAATGTTTGTGAATCACTTAAAGCATGAATATGTGTAGGGTGATGTCTAATTAATATATCTAAAGTGTTCAAATTTGAACACTAAAAAAGCCCGCCAGATTTGACGGGTTTAAATATATTATTCTTTAATTATTCTCTTACTACAGTAATAAGTAATTAATAAGTAACCACCATATATTACTACAAGGAATACTGCTGTTAAAACTATGGCAAGTAATAAGCTCTCATTACCAAAGGTTTCTAAGATATAATTACAGAATATTATACCAAAGATAGAATGGATAATGGCAACTACAAGTGGTGCTAGGAAAAATATCGCTATTTGTCTAAATAAAGCTTTATTAATAAGTTTCTCATCAGCCCCAATTTTCCTTAACATCTTAAATCTTTCTTTATTTTCAGTCGCTTCACTTAACTCTTTTAAAGCAAGTATTGCAGCACTACTTATTAAGAAAATTACTCCAAGATATAGACCAATAAAGGTAACTAAAGCTCCAAGTCCTACACTACCTTCATATATAGAAAGTCTTGTACTAGCATCTAATGTCGATCCAATATTTTCAAGGGCATCACTTTTACTAATTAAAAGATTTTCTATCTCTTGTTTCTCATCATCTGTATCAGCTTTATAGTTAGCATATAAATATTCTTTTTCTACAGTTAAATTACTAACGGCATTATCTGGTACAATAAATATTCCATCATTAACATGACTATTAGATATCTCTAAGAAACCATCCATACATTTATCATATTTAGGATAATAGGTTTTACCATCAATAGTAATAGGTGTATCAATGGCTAAAGCTGCGTTTCTAACGCCAACCATACTATCATAGTCTGCTATTACTAGATATTCATCATTATCTAATGTATGAGTATCAAGTCCAAGTATTTTAGCGACTTTATTATAATCACTTACTGTAACAATTTCTTCTATAGCATCATAAGTCATAAATGGATATTTCTCTTTCATATAACTGTAAGTATTACCTAACGTATCTTTTAAAGTAAGATTGGGGGTAGCATAAGTATTAATATCAACTATATTTTTATAGTATTCATTTATATTAAAACCTATGCTATCTAAATCATCTTTAATACTTAGATAAGAATTATTAATTTGTGCTTCACTATAGCCATATTCTTCCATATATTCTCTTGGTATATTTTTGGTTTTAGCAAGCTGTATATCAACAGGTGCTAACTCTTTTAAGTTCGCTGTCATAGCATTTTTCATTGACATACAACTTGAAAAGACACAGATTGTTACAAAAAGCATTAAACATATAACTGTCATTGAAAACACTGTAGTATTAATCTTGCTACTAAACTGTTTTATCGTAAAACTATTTAGTCCTTTATAATAGAACTTCTTAAAGTGTTGTAATACTCTTAAGACAAGTCCTGATAATGAAAAAAATAGTAAAAATGTTCCTAAGGCACCAAGACCTATAATTAAGAATATTCGCCATGTCTCTCTTAGGTTATCTACACCAACAGTTACAGAATAATAAGAGTATCCTAATATAGCAACAGCTACTATAAAGATATCTATACAAAGATATGGATTTTTTAATTTAACAGTTTCTGTTTTTCTATTAGCATTTATTAAATCTATCAACTTACACCGTGAAACGCTAATAGTATTAAATATCATTACAAGTAAATACATGATACCAAAGTAAATAATGGTCTTGAAAATAGCATTAGTACTAATAACAAAAGTAAACTCTGTAAGATCAGCTTCAAACATATTAGCAACGATAACACTCATAACTTGTGATAGGACACATCCTAATAATAATCCTACTATAAGTGATAATAAGCCAATTAAGAATGTTTCTAATACTAATATTTTAGATATTTTTCCTTTACTCATACCAAGAGTCATATAAATACCAAACTCTTTATTCCTTCGTTTCATTAAAAATCTTGATGCATAAATTATAAGAAAGCCTAAAACAAAAGAAACAAAGACAGATACTCCACTTAACATATTTAACATTAAATCTATGATATCTTTAGTACTTTCAGATACCTTCATCATCGCTGTTTGTGAGTCTATTGCATTAAATACATAGAATATAGCAACCCCAAGTACTAAAGTAAAAAAGTAAATAGCATAATCACTTATACTTTTCTTAATATTTTTAAAAGCTAGTTTAAAGAGCATCATTTAAATCCCCTCCTAAAAGGGTTACTACATCAATTATCTCATCAAAAAACTCTTTTCGACTCTTATCTCCTCTTATAATCTCATTAAAGATCTTTCCATCTTTAATAAAGATTACTCTTTTTGCATAACTTGCTGTAAAAGCATCATGAGTAACCATTAAAATAGTTGCATCAAACTCATCATTTAAATAATTAAAACTATCAAGTAACATCTTACTAGACTTAGAATCTAAGGCTCCTGTTGGTTCATCAGCAAGTATTAATTTAGGCTCTGTAATAATCGCTCTAGCACTAGCAACTCTTTGTTTTTCACCACCACTCATCTGATAGGGATATTTATTTAGAATATGACTTATTCCAAGTTTTTTAGCCGTATCTTTAACAAGCCTATCTATTTCTTTATAACCTTTATCTTGTATAGATAAAGCTAAGGCAATATTTTCATATGCAGTTAAGGTATCTAAAAGATTAAAGTCTTGAAAGATAAAACCCAATTCTTCCCTTCTAAACTTATTTAAATCATTTCCTTTTAGTTTAGTAATATCAACCCCATTCATATAAATATGACCTGAAGTTACTCTATCAATAGTAGAAATACAGTTAAGTAAAGTAGTTTTACCACTACCAGATGAACCCATAATAGCGACAAACTCACCTTTACTTACTTCAAAAGAAATATTATTAATCGCTTTAGTTAAACCACTTCTTGACCCATAATACTTCTCAATATTATCAATCTTTAATAAATTTGCCATAATTTCTCCTCCTCACAAAAGAAAATATACTACTATTTATGTCTTTTGTCGTTCGTTTAACCTTACAGAATCTTACTTTTTTGTAATATTATAAAAATCTTTCTTATAAATTGTAATAATAACTTTAGTATATTTATCTATCTTAGAAGAAATCTCTATTTTATGACCAAGTTTTTCACATAACTCCTTACATAGATAAAGTCCCATACCTGTAGATTTAGAACTAGCACTTCTTCCATTATTACCTGTAAACGTCTTATTAAAGACTCTTGGTAAATCACTTTTACTAATACCTTTGCCATTATCATAAATACTAATAGTAACAAAGTTATCAAAGTCTTCACCACTTATTTCAATAACAGAATCTTTTTCTTTCTTATATTTAATACTATTACTAACAATTTGATTAATAATAAACTCTAACCATTTAGAATCAGTTAATACTTTTAAATTACAATTATTAACTTTAAAATCTATATCTAAAGCAAGTAGATCATCTTTATTTCTTAATGCTACATTTTTAATAATTGTATCTAAATCCCATTCTTTAATTAAATAATCATTATTAGCATTTTCAATTCTTACATAATAAAGTATCTGTTCTACATAATCTTCTAATTCTTTTAATACTCTTAATACATTTTTATCTTTTCTATTCATTAAAGTAAGACTAGCAAGAGGAAGTTTAACTTCATGTATCCATAACTCTATATATTCTTTAAAGTCATCCTGTTTCTTTTTTAATTTACTTATTAAATCATGTTCATTCTTATTAACTTCATCTAAAACATCATAAAGTATCTTACCTTCTAAAAAGTTAGGAACAAGCACCATCTCTATTAAAAGATATTTTTTATCTAAAGTGTTTAATTTATCAAGTAATTCATCATAAAACTTTCTTTTTCTAAAGTAATCATAAAGTAAAATGATAATAAAGATAACGACAGTGAAAACAGTTATAAAGATAATAATACTTCTAGTTAATTTTAAAGCTATTAAGAATAGTATTAATATGATTATATAAATAGCAAAGATTATAAAAGCATAAAGTTTATCTTTTAAATAAGTATTTAACTTCATTTTAATAAATATCCTTCTTTCTTTCTTGTAACAATAACATCAGAATATCCCATATCATATAGTTTTCCTCTTAATCTACTAATATTAACTGTTAGGGCATTATCATTTATATAAAGATCACTATTCCATAAATAACTCATTAAATCATCACGAGCTACTATATTTCCTCTATTATTCAAAAGATAGGTAAAGATTAACATTTCATTTTTAGTTAAATAAAACTCATTATTATCTTTAACAACTATCCCCTTATTAGGATATATCTTTAAATCTTCATATTCTAAATAATCAAAGCTTTTCTTCATTCTTTTAAAGATATTATTAATTCTAAGTAAAAGTATAGTCGGATTATATGGTTTAGTAATATAATCATCCGCTCCATAACTAATAGATAACACTTCATCTATTGTTTTATTGCTACTAGTTAGCATAATAACAGGAGTATTTATTTTATCATCTCGAAGATTTTTAAGTAAAGTTTCACCATTTAAATAAGGAATATTAATATCTAAAAGTATTAAATCAGGATTTAGTTTAATAATTTCTTCTTTACTATTTTTAAAATCTGTTAATATTAAAACCTCATATCCTGAATTAGATAATAAGTTAGATAATTCATCACATAAAGTTTTATCATCTTCTACAATTAATATTTTCTCCATAAATCTCACCCAATAATAGAATATCAAAAAAAATAGCATTATGCATTAAAATTTGATTAGTAACTAATATTAATTTATATTGTTTGTAGAAGATACGATAATTTCATTCTGTTACTTTTATAACGGGTATAGTGTCTCTTTAATTTTTTAAGTTTTTCTTGCATATTATTTAGTACTTATGATATCTAAGTAGTAAGAGAAGTGAATATCATACCTCGGTATAATGCTGGGACATCCCCTTCTTTTAAAAGCTTTTAACAATACGTAATTAAAATGGTATATTAATACCGAGTAGTGCCAGAGAAAATTTAGAAGCCCCTGGTCATTTTATTTATAGGGTGGCATCTAAATGAAAGAATATATGAGTAATGAGCAATTAATTGATTATTTAATTTCTAAAAAAGTTAATGTTATTAATAAAGGAAGCATAAAGAAAATTGGAAATAATTACCGATTTCAATTATAACAAACATTTGCTAGTGTATATATTGACACTTAAACATTTAAGCATTTAAACATTTAGACTGTACCTTGCCGTCTCTATTTTTTATTCTTTTCTTTATAGGAATAATATATGTTCTATTACTCATAGCAATGAACTTAATAAAAATAGCACCATCCATTTTAGGATAGTGCTGTAACCTAGCAAATAAAGGCAAGCACTCAAGTAGAGTGTCCTTTTTTATGAGATTATCTCTCACTTACTTATACTATACAATAATTTTAAAATTATGCAACTACCAATATTTTCCACTAATCATTAGTAACTATTCCTAATATCTCTACATTATAAGTATTATCCCCTACTTTATAACTTACTTTATCTCCTACTTTTTTACCATAAATTGCAGAACCTAAAGGACTATTTAAGGTTATGCTATTATCATCGATATTACTATTAATATCACCAGTTAGAATATATTTTTCAACTGTATCATCATCTATAAATAATAACTCTACTTTCATATTAAGACTAACTGTGCCATTAGATTTCTTATCTACAATAACTATATCTTTTAACATGCTTTTCTTTTTATTATATTTTTGAAATAACTCGGCTTCCTTTCTCATAGCATCTTCATAAGCAAAGTTATCATGCCAGCCATCTCCATAAGCATCATCACTTACATATAAACTCATTAGTTTAGCATTGTCATCTATTTCTTTTTTTATATCTTCAAGACTCTTTAAATAATTCTCATAACCCACTTTATCTAAATATATTTTACTCATAGATAATAAGCTCCTCTCTTGCTCTTGTACAAGCGACATAATATAGATATTTATTTTTCTTAAAGGTTTCATCATTATCTATTATAATAACACTATCAAACTCTAGGCCTTTAGCAATATAACTAGGAACTACTACTAAATCTTTAATAAATGATTTAGAGTCTTCAGTTAATAAACTAATATTTAAATCATTTTTTAATAAGTCATAAATAACCTCGGCTTCCCTATTTTCTTTAGTGATGATAGCAAGAGACTTATATGTATTAGTTAGAGTATTTATATCAGTAAGTAATGTCTCTTTAATATCTTTAGGTTTTCTAATAAGAACATCTTTCTTATTACTCTTTTTAATAGCATTAACATAATCTAAATTTAATATTTTATTAGTATATTCTATTATCTCTTTAGTAGACCTATAAGTCTTTAATAACTCTAAGTAATTACTATCTGAAAATATCTCTTTTAATTCTTCAAGAGTATCATATTTATAATAAGGATTAATATTCTGATTAACATCACCTAATATGGTAAAATCTGCTTTTTTAAACATCTCTTTAATAATTACATATTGTAAATAATTATAGTCCTGGGCTTCATCAATAACTACTTGTTTAATATAATTATTATAAGGAAAACCAAATAATTTACCTTTTAAATATGATATAAGTAGGGCATCATCATAACCTATTACTTTGGTATTTTTAATCTCTAACTTATATTTAGCATAACTACTCTTAAAGAAGTCTTTATAGATATCTTTTATATTTAAAGAAACATTAATGTTTTCTTTAATTAATTTTCTAATCGGAGCCTTTCTCTTACCAGGAGTTCCATAATACTTTAATGATAAATATTTAGAGGCTTCATCAATTCTTTCTACTAAAGGGAATCTACTATATTTATCTTTAAGTAAATAGTTTAACTCATCACTACTTACTTCATTTATCTTATCTAGTTCTATATTATTAATAACTTTAAAGTTCTTTATAAAAGCACTAATATAATTATCTAAGTCTTTAATAATCTCTTTACTCTGTTTATATTTAATAATATCTACATCACTCTTATCACCTTTATAATACTTACTAATAAATGAGGGAAAACTCTCTATATTTTTATACTCTTTTAAGAAATAACTTAAGTAATCACTAAAGGTTGTCTCAAGAGTGTTCGCTTCTCCTAACTCAGGTAAGACATTAGAAATATATTCTAAAAATATCTTATTAGGTGAAAAGATTAAAACATTATTAGAACTTAAATTATTAATTCTATATAGAAGAAAAGCGATACGATGTAAGGCTACAGATGTTTTCCCACTACCAGCGATACCTTGTACTATTAGATTATGGTCATCTAAATTACGAATTATTTTATTCTGTTCAGCTTGTATTGTATTAACAATGTTTTTCATCTTTTCATTATCAGTTGTAGCAATTACTTTTTGTAATAATTCATCATCTATATTTAGAGAATTATCAAAAACATTTATAAGATTTCTCTTATCTATTATATATTGTCTTTTTCTTAAAAGACTTCCTTTGTGAATATAGTCATCTACTCTATATTTACAAGGGCCTACTTCATAATCATAAAACAAACTGCAAATAGGACTACGCCAGTCATAAAGAATATTATCATAATTCTCATCTTTTAAATAAGTTAAAGCCATATAAATATCATAAGTATTACCTTCATTATCTTTATAGAGAAAAGATGCAAAATAAGGCTTATCTTTAATATTAATTAAAGACTTATAATACTTTCTTTTACTGAGTACTCTTAAAGCTTCTAACTCATCGCTTGCCATTACTTGATTAAATTCAGCACTATCAAATGAAGATCTATCTTGATAATTAAATTTTCTAAAATTAATGAGTTCTTCTTCCCTTAAAAATAAGTCGCTACTAGATTTTTCAATTTCTTTATCAAGCGTTGCTAAAACATCCTGTAACTTCTTCTTTTCTTTTACTATTTCTTCTTTACTAATAGACATATTATCCCTCCTTCTAATCATTAGTAAAGTTCTTTAGAAAACTAAGAAAACCCGCATAAATTAATATGCAGTTATGTAAGTAACCGAGTTTTAAGCATAACGTCAATAAAAATATAACAAATTAACAATATTTTGTAAATATTTTTTTAAGTATAAAAAGTATTTTTAAAGAAAACATAATAATGGTGATATTATGCAAATAAATTTAGGTTATGTAGGTAATCCTCCTACTCTTTTAGATATATATTCTCATACTTTAACTTTTAAAGAGTTTTCTAAATATAAAGAAGATAAAGGAATAGATTTACTAACAAAAAGAATAAAGCTAAACTTTAAAAACTTTGAACAAGTCTTAAAATATAACTATGATAACAAGATTAAATTCTATCGAATGACTCATACTATGTTCCCCTTACTTACTCATCCAAATGTTAATATTGATTATAAATATGTCTTTAAAGATGACTTTGAAAGATTAAAAAAAATTATAAACAACTATAATATTAGAATAGATACTCATCCTGATGAATTTTGCTTATTGACAAGCATAAATGACAATGTCACTGATAATAGTATAAAAATATTAAAATTTCATTTAGAAATATTTAAATTATTAGATATAAATGGTAAATGTGTATTACATCTAGGTAGTGCTATGCCAACTAAAGAAGAAGCGATAAAAAGATTTATAAATAACTTTAATCATCTAAAAAATGAGCTAAAAAATCTAATAATCCTTGAAAATGATGATAAAACTTATACTGTTACTGATACCTTAATGCTATGTGAAAAATTAAATATACCTATGGTTTTAGATTATCATCATTATAATTGTAACCATCTAAAAAATGAAAAAATAGATAAATTATTGCCTAGAATTATAAAAACTTGGGAGCATACAGGCCTTAGTCCTAAGATGCACTTTTCCTGTCCTTTAAATGCTAAACAAAAAAGAAATCATAGTACTTATTTAAACTATAACTCCTTTGTTAAGTTTTTAAAATTATTAAAGCCTCTTAATACTGATATAGATATAATGTTAGAAGCAAAAGGGAAAGATGAAGCTTTATTTAGATTAGTAAGACAACTTAAATTTTATAAAGATTTTAAAGTAAAAGGAACTACTATTATTTTGTAAGAAAGTAATTGCCTTTAGGAAAAGTAATAGTAACTTTAGTATATTTTAAATAAACAGACTCTATTTTAATATCAATACCAAGTTTATCACATAATTTCTTAGTAAGATAAAGTCCTATACCACTAGCATTCTTCTTATTTCTATTACTACCTGTAAAACCTTTTTCAAATACTTTAGATAAATCAGCTTCTTTTATTCCTACGCCATTATCATAAATTTCTAATTTAATATTATTATTATCGCTAATACCTTTAATTCTAACAAGTCTATCTTTTTTATTTTGATATTTTAATGAATTATTAATTATTTGTCCTATAATAAAATTTAACCATTTAATATCAGTATAAACTACTAAATTATCCAAATTACTAACTTCTACTTTAAATGAATAATTTAATAAATAATTCTTATATTCTAATAAAACAGGGTGAACAAGATCAGCTAGGGTTACTTCTTTAATAAAATAATCTTTTTCAACTACATCACTCTTAGCATAAAAAAGCATTTTATCAACAAGTCTACTAATTTTTAAAACTTCTTCTTTTATCTTTTTATCATTATTATTATCAGCATAAAGAGATAAAGCGGCAATTGGTGTTTTAATTTCATGAATAAAACTATCTAAAAAATCAAGATATTCATCTTTAGAATTTAAAACTTCGCTAAGTTTATCATTTAAAGACTTACAAGCCTTATCTAAAGCATAATAATAAGCCTTATTTTCTAAATCCTTAGGTTTATCTATTACTTCTTTAATTAAATATTTCTCATCTAATGAATCTACTAAAGTAATAATTTTTTTGTATCTTTTCTTTATAAAAAAATAACTAACTGCTAAATAAATAAAAATAAATATAATAATAAGTATTACAAGTAAGATAATTACTCCTAAATCTGTACCTATTAATAATAGATATATACCAAGAAACAATATAAATAATAAACTAGCTATTATAAAAAATATCTTTTCTTCTAAATATTCTAAAAATATCATAACTTATAACCAACACCTCTTATTGTCTTAATAAAATTACCAAGTCCTATATCTCTTAATTTATTTCTTAATCTATTAATATTAACTATTAAAATATTCTCATCTAAATAAAATTTATCATTCCATAAATACTCTATTAATGTATCTTTACTTAAAGTATTAGGATAATTTAAAAATAGATAATACATAAGTAAAAATTCATTTCTCGTTAATTCTATTTCTTTATCATTATATTTAATTTTAGATAAATGTAAATCTAAAACTACCCCATTAACTACTAAGTCTTTATGATTTTTAGGATTAACTTCATCTAAACATTTTCTAATTTTTAAAAGTAATAATTCTTTATTATACGGTTTAGTAATAAAATCATAACCACCGCTTTTTAAACTTTTTAATTCATCTTCAATTTTATTTCTACTAGTTACAAAAATAACAGGTTTAGTTGTAACCTTTTTTATATTATTAATTACTTCATATCCATCAGTATTAGGTAAATTAATATCTAGTAAAATTAAATCTGGCTTAACATCTTTAATAACTTGTTTTATATTAAGAAAATCTATTGTACTACTAACTCTATAATTATTATTAGTTAAAAGAATAGAAAGTTCTTCTCTAATAACTTCATCGTCTTCTACTATTAATATTAAATCATTCAACATTTCTCATCTTCTTTAACTTTTTAAAAGAGATAACATCTCCTTTATAATTGGTTTTTCTAATCGCTTCATGATCTACATAATAAATTCCTTCTTCATCAAAAAAAGGTATAGTATCTCTTAAAATTCCACAACCATTACGAAAATCTCCTAAAGCATTAACTTCATTATACATCTTTTTTAAATCTTTTTCTGTATTGATATCATCAATGTCTACATAACCATTACCTACTTTAATAAGTAAGGCATCTTTTTTATAAAGAACACTAACAGTAGAAGTACAAAAACTATTTTGTTTAATCTTCTTTGTTACTGTTTGTTTCATATTAATATTACTAATATATAAAGATGTTATTTTAATATTCATATATATTCCTCCCTAATACATATTTTATAAGGGTAAAAACCTTAAGTCAATATTAAAGTAAATAATAAAAGATACTATAAAAAAGCAAAGTAAGTGGCTTACCTAGTAATATATAAATTATAAATTCTTTCATTTTTATACTACTAACTCCTGCAATATAACAAAGTAAATCATCTGGTGCTCCTGGTATTAAAATACCTAAGAAAAATATCTTTTTAAAAGTATTATTTCTAATATAACCAAGATATTTATCTACTAAAGCTTTATCAAATAATTTATAGATTATCTTCTCTCCATACTTCAAAGATAAAGAATAGGAAATAATACTTCCAATAGATAAGCCTAAATAATTATAAATAAAGCCAAGAACTGGTCCAAAAGCAAGAACGCCAGCAAGGCAAGAGGCTCCTCCTGGTATAATGGGAAATACAACTTGAAATGCTTGTAAAAACAAAAAGAAGAAAGAAGCTCCACAGCCAAGAGAATTTATATAAGAAACAAGTATTTCCTTATCTTCTAATAGTCCTAACTTAACTGCATAAATTATAAAACAAACAAGAAAAATAGTAATAAGAATTGTTACTATTTTAATAAAAAATTTACTATTCATAATCTAATACTCCAAACATCTTTTAAATGAAAAATAGGCAATTAAATAATATATTAAATAAATAATTAGGAATAATCCTGAACTTAGTAAAATAAATAACAGATAAGATAAATCATTAGGAAGAAAAGCAGCAAATATATGATTTAAACTAGTTGTAATAGAAATATTAATAATAAATGGAAGAATTACTGGAAATAAGAAATAAATTAATAATTGTTTTCTAACTGTCTTTAAAATCTTTCTTTTTCCAAGTCCTAGTTTATTTAAAATATTATAATACTTCTTATAAGTAATTGCATCATTTATACTTTGAACAGCAATTATAGTACCAGTTACTACAGTAAAGATAAAGGCTAGATAAAATAAAGTAAAGTCCATAATCGTCATAACAGATTTATTAGTAGCCATATAATATCCTTTTACAAAAACATTAGCACTAGCATAACAATAAGTAGTGCCAGTATCAGGATCAGTTTCACAAATATCTTCATCTAGGATATTAAGAAGTTCATTATTTAATTCTTCTTTTGTTTCTTCTTTGGTATCAACTACTAAAGTATCTGATTCTCTTTTTAAACTATTAACAATATCATCAGGTACAACAATAACAAAACCATTACCATAAGACCAACTAGAAGTATAATAAGCATCAGTTATACCTTTTAATTTTAAAGATTTATCTCCTACTTTAATAGTATTAATTTTATCTTTTATATCTATAATACCATCATAACTACTACTAGATGAATGAATATAATATTCATCTTTATCTAAAGTTATAGGACTTCTTCCTTTAAGTTCTAATAGTTTATTATAATCACTTAATCTTAAATAAGTATCAGTACCTCTCCATCCTTTATAATCATAAGATAAGTTATCATCAACATAATTTATATCATTAAAATATTCATGATAAGTAAATACTTCTTTTATTTCATAATCCTTCTTAATATGATTAATATATTTATCAAAGTTTTCTTCATCATCAATAACTGTAACATCATAAGGGGCGGACATATCTAATTGAATATCAAATATTTTATTAAACATTAAAGAAAATGTTAAAGATACAAGTGTAAGAGTTATTAATAAAGATAGTGTACCTAAAGATTTTTTCATAGTCTTAACTTTAGTATCAAATTGTCTTACAACAAAAAGATTATCTTTATTATATTTAATTTTCTTATGCTTTAAAACAAAGGATAAAATAAATTCGGCAAAAGATGAGATAAATAAGTAAATACCTAATATCAACATAATAATAGATAGTAGTACTAATAAAGTATCAGGCTCTATTCCTACACCTATAAATTCATTATTAAAAATAACTAATCCTCCTATAATAAGGATTAAAGAAATTATAAAAGAAATAACAGATTTCTTTTTATTAATTTTACTTTTTTCATTAAAATTATCTAAGTATAATAAATCATGTATTTTTAAACGTTTAATTCGTCTTCTAGTTAAAAATAATACTACTAAATAAATTAAAAGAAAATATCCTAAAGATAAAAGTATAGGTACTAAATAATTACTAGGTAATTTAACAATATATGGAGCGTTAAATATATTTAAAATAATGCTAGATATAATAGTACTTAATAAAATTCCTCCAAAAAAGGATAGGACTAAAGAGATAAAACCTAGTATTAAATTTTCTAAAATAAACATTTTAGAGATATCTTTTTTACTTATTCCAAGTAATAAATATAAACCAAACTCTTTACTTCTTCTTTTAAAAATAAATTTAATCATATAGTTAATTAAAAATCCTAAAACAAAACAGACAATTAAACTAACAAAAATAACAGCAATCTTAAAATTTTTCATCATATCAGCAAGTTCTAAAATATCTTTAGAATTAGAAATAAGATTAAATGAAAACATAAGAGAAAAAGCTATTGTAATAGTAACTATATAAATTAAATAATCTTTTATACTTTTCTTAGCATTACCTAAAGCAAGTTTTTTAAGCATTTTAGACATCTCCTCCAAGTAAAGTTAAAACATTTATAATTTCATCATAAAATTCTTCTCTTTTCTTATTAGCTTTATTTATTTCGTTAAATATTTTCCCATCTTTAATAAATAAAACTCTAGCAGCATAACTAGCTGAATATGCATCATGAGTAACCATTAAAATAGTTGAATTTAATTCTTCATTCATTTGTTTAAATGTTTCTAATAAAACTCTAGCATTACGAGAATCTAAGGCTCCAGTTGGTTCATCAGCAAGAATTAGTTTAGGATTATTAATTAAAGCTCTAGCACTAGCACATCTTTGTTTTTGTCCTCCACTTACTTCATAAGGATATTTATCTAAAATATCACTAATTCCTAATTTTTTACTAATATCTAAAACTAAATTATCAATCTTAGTTTTATCTTTTTTATTAATAATAAGTGATAAAGCAATATTTTCTTTAATAGTTAAAGTATCAAGTAAATTAAAGTCTTGAAAAACAAAGCCAAGATTATTTTTTCTAAAATCAGATAACTTTTCTTCATCTAAGGTTGTAATATCTTCACCACCAATAAAAATATGACCACTAGTAACAGTATCTATAGTTGAAATCATATTAAGTAATGTTGTCTTACCACTACCACTAGCCCCCATAATAGCGACAAATTCATTATCATTAACTATAAAAGATATATTATTCAAAGCTTTAGTAATATTATTATTTCCATAATATTTCTTTAAATTATTTACTTTTAAAACTTCCATTATACTCTCCTTTCCCTATAACTATATCACAAAAAAACTGTAACTTTTATTACAGTTTTGTCATCTTAATTAATGTTAGTTTTATAAATTAGCTATCTAATGCTATTTGAAAAGGATTATTCTTAGTTCCATCTCCCGAAGTTATTATTACTTCTTCTTTTAAATTTAAAGCTGGACGAATTCCTTTAATATCTGTACTATTACCTCCATTATATCCACTACCAAAAACATCCAGAGTACGCACTGTAGAAAAATGAGGAGTTAAAGTCCAATAAGCTATATTATTCTCACTTCTATCAAATTGACCTGACATTAATTCTCCTAATCTAAGCAAACCAACTGTAGAAGATACTCTGCTTGTTGTTAAACTAGTACTAGTAGCATCACTATATTTAGCTAATCGATAACTTCTACCATCAGTTACACTACCCAAATACCACGTAGTACTACTTTTAATCAAACTTCTATAATCACTGCCAACATAATTTGTTAAATAACTTCCACTTAAAAATGTTCCTATCGTATTAGTAGTTGAATAAGTTGAATTACTTCCAAAAGCACTTTCTCTAAATGCACCGGAATCTTTTAATGGTTTAGCAATGGTTACTTTAGTAAATCCTTCTATTTCATGACTTACTATTCTATATAAGTTATTTTCCCCATTACCAAAAGAAATATATTCTCCGCTATATCTTGTATTTAATTTTGTATCGTTTAAATCTGTATCATAATCGCCAGTTAAACGATAAGGATCATTAATGGTTCCTGTGCCATTAGCTATTTCTATATCAGCTTTTAAATTTATGGATGGTCGTACACCATAGGCATAACCTGAACTAAAATATGCTTTAACTCCAGAAGAACTTATAAAATTAATATCATAATCTTCAGCATATGGGGTAATAGTAAACCACTCAAGTCCATTATTTAAATAACCATCAGTTCCTCCATTATTGCTAGACTTATATTCATAGATATTAAGCAAACCAACAGCATCTTCTACTATTGTTGTTCCATTTGGTTTTTGTATACTTCCTAAATCAGTTGAAGAATCCATTGTTGCATCCCATTTTGCATCCATTACTATAAATTTTTCTGGTTCTCTTAAATTGCCTAAGAATCCATCGACACTTTCATCATTTAACCATTCTTCCATATAACTTCCTTCAAAAGCTGTATTACTACCACTTGCATATGGTATTGCGCTTATATTCCATTGAGTTACTAATTTCGTTGTTTTCGCTTCATTATTTATAGATACCGCTCTCCATAACTTTCCACTATACCAAATATAATTATTTGGATCTGTTCCTGTTATAAATGTATCTGTCCCATCATCATAGGTACTCCCACTATCTCCTATATTATCTACTATTACATCTGATACATCTTCTCCCACAGGCTCTCCTTCTTTCCCATAAACATTAACTTTTATACTAAAGGTTAATCCTCCTCCATCTCCTTGCGGATTATATTCTTCTGTTAC
>CAMMBL010000006.1 GCA_946494015.1 uncultured Mycoplasmatota bacterium
CAATTAGTTATAATTCTGAAAATAATACAGCTTTTGAAGGAAGTTATATGGAAGAATGGTTAAATGATATAAGTGTAGATGGCTTTTTAGGTAATTTAAGAAATTATGAAAACTTTATAGAAACCAATGCAAAGTGGAATAATGCGACAGAGACACAATTATCAAGTAAGCCAGTTCAAACAACAATGGTAGAAGATGCAGTAGGACTACTTAATATATATGAATATCAATCTAGTTATAGGGGAGCAAGTGAGTCAACAGGTTATTTAAATAATGGACTTGAATGGTGTACTTTAACACCAATTGATTCATCTTACATACGTTTGGTGCTTGATGATGGCAGTAGAGGTGGCTTCGGCCCTCCTACTATCACATGTGGTGTTCGCCCATCCATAAATCTAAAATCTAGCATTAAAATCGTAGATGGTGATGGAACAATAGATAATCCATATCGTTTAAGTGGAGATAATGATAGTAATTTAAATGGAGTAAAACTAAATACAAGATACAGTGGTGAATATATAAAATTTGGAAATGATGAAAATAATTTGTATAGAATAGTAAGTCATGAAAATGGTATAGGAACAAAGATAACTAGTGCTGAACCATTAAAAAGTTTTGGTGAATTTATAGAAAGAACATTTGGAAATAATACTACTTTTTCAAGTAGTAATACTATAGGAGTATTTTTAAATGGAGAATATTTAACAAGTTATGTAGGTGATGATTATACTAATATGATAGAGGATAATACAATATGGTATCTTGGAACAGTAGAAGATGGTACATCATATAAATTAGCTAAATATACAAATGAAATGGATAATCTCCTAACATCAAGTAGAACTACAGCAAAGGTAGGACTATTACGTTTAGGCGAGTTAATGGCTAGTCAATTTGAGAAAAGTGAAAATAATCAAGATTATTGGTTATTAACACCAGAAAGTACATCTCACGTGCATTATGCGA
Organism: uncultured Mycoplasmatota bacterium; assembly: GCA_946494015.1. GTDB lineage: Bacteria > Bacillota_I > Bacilli_A > RF39 > UBA660 > Onthousia. The sequence goes on from CAMMBL010000006.1 coordinate 970, forward strand.
GCAACTATGGTGGCACGAACAGCGATTATCCAAATCTTATTTATGGCGTCCGGCCAACTATGAATCTAAAATCTAATGTAGTAATTACAGGAGGAGATGGAACCAAGAATAATCCATTTACTATTGACTTAGCAACGGACAGTTCTAATTAAAGTGTTGAAAAATAAAGGAAGAATAGATATAAAAGTATGATTCACAGTATATGAATTGGTAACAAAGATGATAAAGTGAAGAAAAAGTGTAACTTTTGATACTGAAAAGTTACACTTTTTACATAAATTAATACCCAATAAAAAAAACTTTAATTCGTTCAATTTTTTAGATGTCATAAAGAATAAAAGAAAATGGTAATCCACTATATTTAGATGAGTTAAAACTAAGATGAAATAATGTTAGTACTGTATTAAATAAAGGCATTACTCTTTTCTTTATTCTAACTCCATTTTGAATAAAATGTTTGTGAGTAGTTATTTTTATTTTTTATAACATTTTGTATTTTTAGAGTAATCAGCACCTAGTACAGTTAAGAAAAGAATTATAAAACAGGTTATAGAATACATTAAAGTAAAATAATTTAATCCAGCTTTAACGACAGACTCTATATAAAATTCATTAGATTTTTGATTTTTAAATAAAGTTTCAATAAAGCCAAAATGATAATTATAATCTTTAATGGTTCTTTTAGGATCACCATTAGAATAATCCAGGACTCATCAACATCATATTTTTTATCATAAACAAATTTTTAATATTATTTTTTGATCTAATACATAAAGTATGATCTAGTGAATCAATATGTTGCATTAAAAAAATAGATTTATCGGCAAGGAATATTAATTATAGGAAGTATGAAAAAAATTAGAAATATAGGAAATGCCTTGTTTACTAACTTTCATAGAAATTATAAAAATTGTATAAGTATCATGCGAAAACATATGACGTGAAGTGATATGAACAGTCTTGTCAGAATGCTTAGTTTTATAATTAGAGATAACATATTTAATAATTTAGTTATAAAATTCATAAGGATTAAATGATTTATTTTTAAAGAAACGTTTAATTCTTTTGATAACAGAATCAAATTGAACTAAAGAAAAATCATCTTTAAGATGTTTTGCGATATCATTTGTAACAGAAGATTTAGATAAAATTATACCTATATATAATTTTAAGCTGTGTCTTTCTAATATAAAGATTAACTTTTGATAAAAATTCTTTCATTTTACCTGCGATTTCTTTTTCCCCCCTAGTATTATATACTTTATTCATAAACATTCTCTATTCTATTTTGTGATTATAATAAGAATATCAAAAAAGGTTGTTTCTTTCAATTTTAAAAGACAAAATGACTTAGATAAACTTTAGCATTTTTATATCATTTTAAAAACTGTCCGGTTATAAGTGCTATTGAATTAAATTAGATAAATGTTAATAATTTTTGATAAAAATTTAAATTTAACTAAGTTTTTTTAATGATTATTTTTTTTAGGTGTTATAATATTGAAAAACTAATAAATAAAAGCTAAAATAAATTAGGAGATGGATTATGCGTGATTTTAAGGAAAAACTAAAATTAGTACCAGAACTTCCTGGTAGCTATCAAATGAAAGATGAAAAAGGATATATCATTTATGTTGGTAAAGCAAAAAATTTAAAAAAAAGAGTTAGTAGTTATTTTAGAGGTAATGCTACTGGTAAAACAGCTATGTTAGTTGAAGATATCGCTGATTTTGAATATATTGTTACAAGTAGTGAATTAGAATCATTAATTTTAGAAATTAATCTAATTAAAAAATATAATCCTAAATATAATATTTTACTTAAAGATGATAAAAGTTATCCTTATATAGAACTTACTAATGAATTATATCCTAGATTAAGAGTTGTTAGAAATGTTTCACGTAAAAAGAAAAATCATAAATTATTTGGACCATATCCTAATGTTAGTGCTGCAAGAAAAACAGTTAATATGATTAATAGATTATATCCTTTACGTAAGTGTGAAAAATTACCAAAAAAAGAATGTCTTTATTATCATATTAATGAATGTTTAGGATATTGTATTAAAAATATAGAACAATCTACTATTAAAGAAATGACCGATGAAATTACTAGCTTTCTAAAAGGAAATAGTAGTTTTATAAAAGAAAAGATAACTAAAGAGATGGAAAAAGCTAGTAATAATTTAAATTATGAAAAAGCTTTAGAATTAAGAGAGATGTTAAAAGATATTGATATTACTTTAACTAAACAAAAGATAGATTTAAATAAAAACTATAATTTTGATATTTTTGCTTACACTAAAATTGATAATTATTTATCTATTACAGTTTTCTTTATAAGAGAAGGAATTCTTTTTGGAAGACATCATGAAACATTGCAAACTATTGATAATGAAGTAGATGATATGGAAGAATATATTATACATTTTTATGAGAAAAATGTCTTAGCTCATGAGATTTTATTACCAGATACATTAGATAGTGAAACATTAAGTGAATATTTAAAGATTAAAATACATGTACCGAAAAGAGGACCATTAAAAAAATTAGTTGATCTTGCTAAAGAAAATTCAGAAGTAGTATTAAAAGAAGAATTAGAAACTTTACAAAAAGATGATAATGCTAAGAGAAAAGCTTTAGATGAATTAAGTAAACTATTAGGAGTTAAAACTGTTTCTAGGATGGAATCTTTTGATAATTCTCATTTGTTTGGTACTTATTATGTTGGAGCGATGGTTGTTTTTAGAGATTTTGAACCATTAAAGAATGATTATCGAAAATATAAAATAAGTACAAGTGTTAAAGATGATTTAAATGCTATGAGAGAAGTATTATATAGAAGATATTATAGAGCCTTAATGGATAATGAAGTGTTACCTGATTTAATTGTTATGGATGGGGGAGAGTTACAAGTTTCAGTTTGTAAAGAGATTATTAGTAGTTTACATTTAGATATTCCAATAATAGGATTAAAAAAAGATAGTAAACATAGAACTAATGTAGTTATTGATCAAAACTTTAAAGTATTAGATATTGCTAGTGATAGTAATCTTTTCTTATATTTATCGAAAATTCAAGAAGAAGTACATCGGTTTGCTATTTATTATCATCGTAATATTAAAAGTAAAGGATTACTTTCAAGTTATTTAGATTTAGTTAAAGGAATTGGTGAAGTTAGAAAAAAAGAGTTATTAAAAAAATTTGGGTCTATGAAAAAAATGAAAGAAGCTTCGTTAGAGGAATTAAGTGAAGTGGTAGGAGAGAGTGTGGCTTTAAATTTATATAAAGTATTACATGAGGAGGATGAAAATGTTAAATAAAAAAGCTTATACTATAGTAGAATTATTAGCTAGTATTGTTATATTAGGACTTTTAGCTACTTTAGCATATATGGGTGTATCTAAGTATTTTAATAAGGCTTTAGATACTACTTATAAGAATTTTGAAGAAAATATTAAAACAGCTGCTACTAATTATTTACTTGATAATAGTAATTATATACCTAAAAAGAATGGAAGCTTGGTAATAGATGCTAGTAAACTTATTTGTGATGGATATCTTGATGATTTAGAAGATCCTAAGAATGAGAGTAAAACATGTAATATTGATAGTTATGTTATTGTTAAAAGAGATAATGATAATAATTTAGATATGACTTATCAAGCATGTTTAAAATGTAGTGATTATCAAAGTGATATATGTAGTACATCTATTAATAATATAGAAAGACTAAGAAAAGATGAAGCATGTGAGGTAGAGTAATGAGTACAATTAAAGTAATGGATGAAATACTTGCTAATAAAATAGCAGCTGGAGAAGTTGTAGAAAGATGTTTAAATGTAGTTAAAGAATTAGTTGAAAACTCTATAGATGCTAAGGCAACGGAGATAAAGATAACTTTAATAGATTCAGGAGTTAAAAAAATAGTAGTTAGTGATGATGGAATAGGTATGGATAAAGAAGATGCTATAATGGCTTTTTCAAGGCATGCTACTAGTAAATTAAAGAATTTAGATGATTTATTTAATATTTCATCATTAGGATTTAGAGGAGAAGCCCTTCCTTCTATTGCTTCTGTTTCTTTAGTTAATTTACAAACAAGTAAAGATGGAGTAGGTACAGCTTTAACTCTTAATGGAGGAGTAATAGAAAATATTAGTTCATCAGATTTAACAAAAGGAACAACAATAGAAGTATCAGATTTATTTTATAATACTCCAGTTAGATTAAAATATTTAAAAAATTTATATACAGAATTAGCCCTAATAGTTGAATATGTTAATAAGATGGCTTTATCATATCCTTATATTAGATTTGTTTTAATAAATAATGATAAAGTTTTATTAAATACAGTAGGTGATGGTAATTTATTAAAAGTAATTTATGCTATATATGGGATTAATGTAGCTAAGAAAATGATTGAAATATCAGGAGAGAATGATGATTATGTTATTTCTGGTTATATAGGTTATCCTGAGATTGCTAAAACTAGTCGTAATGTTATTACTACATTAGTTAATGGGAGAGTTATTAAAAATCAAGAGTTAAATAGATGTTTAATAGATTGTTATCATACTTATATACCAAAGGATAAATATCCTATGATTATTCTTAATATCGATGTTGATCCTATTTTAATTGATATTAATATACATCCTCAGAAAATGGATATTAAATTTTCTAAGATGGATAGTTTAAAACAATTAATTACTTATGAAGTTACTAAAAAGTTAAAAGAGATATTGTTAATTCCTCATGCTAGTATAAGAGATATTAATACAGTTTATGAAATAGAAGATTCTATAAAAAGTTATGATAATTATGATCAGTCCTATAGTGATACTAGTAGTGTTAAAGTTATAGATAAGGAAGAACTTTCTTTTGATTTTGATAATGATAATAAAATAACTGGTGTTTCTACTAATGAAGTAGTTAATGAAGAAGAAAGTAATGAAGAAGTTAAAGATGAGAGTAGAATTAAAGAAATGATACCAGTAGGGGTAGTACATAAAACTTATATTATCGCTGAAAATGCTAGTGGGATGTATATTATAGATCAACATGCGGCCGCTGAGAGAATAAATTATGAGAAGGTATTAAAGGCTTTATTAAAAGATGATTATAAAGTAATAGATCTTTTAGTACCTTTAAAACTTGAATATTCAGCTGATGAAGCGATTAAGATTAAAGAACATTTAGATATTTTAAAAAGTATAGGAATTGGTATTGAAGAATTTGGTGATAATACTTTTATTGTTAGATATCATCCTACTTGGTTTTTTGAAGGATATGAGAAAGAAGCGATTGAAAAAATAATTGCTATAACTTTAGATAAACATGAATTTGATAAAGAGAAGTTTATTTATAAAACAGCCGCTACTATGGCATGTAAGATGAGTATTAAAGCGAATGATTATTTAACTTTAGATGATATGAAAGTACTTCTTGATAATTTAAGATGTTGTGATAATCCATTTACTTGTCCTCATGGTAGACCTACTATTATTACTTATAGTAATTATGATTTAGAAAAATTATTTAAAAGAGCGATGAATTAGGTGATGTTATGATAATTGCAATATTAGGACCAACAGCAGTTGGAAAAACGGCTTTAAGTATTTCTCTTGCTAAGAAATATAATGCTGAGATAATTAATTTTGATTCAATGCAAGTTTATGAAAAATTAGATATTGGTACTGCTAAAGTTACTAAGCAAGAGATGGATGGTGTTACTCATCATCTTTTAAGCTATGTTAAATTAGATGAAAATTATTCTGTTTTTGATTATCAGAAAAAAGCAAGAGAAGTACTTGATAAATTATTAAAAGAGAATAAGAATGTTATTTTAGTAGGAGGGACAGGTTTATATTTAAAAGCAACTTTATATGATTATAAATTTATTGAAAATACTACTAATAAGTTATATGATGATTTATCTTCAAGTGAAATTTTAGATAGAATAAAAAAATATGGGATTGATAATTTACCTCATATAAATAATCGTAAGAGATTAGTTAGATTATTAAATAAATTAGAAAATGGTGAAGAAATTAGTACTGATGGTAATAATTTATTATATTCTAATGTTTATTTTATTGGTCTTACTACTGATAGAAAGGTTTTATATGATAAGATAAATAAAAGAGTTGATGCTATGCTTGATAATGGTTTAGTGGAAGAAGTAGAATCTTTAAAAGATTATTTTAATAATTCGAAAGCATTAAATACAGGGATTGGTTATAAAGAGTTTATTCCTTACTTTGAAAATAAGAAAACAAAAGAGGAAGTTAAAGAGGAGATAAAGAAGAATTCTAGGCATTATGCTAAAAGACAATATACTTTTTTTAAACATCAATTTGATATTGTGTGGTTTAATACAGATTATAATAATTTTGACAATACTGTTAAGGAAGTAATTAATTATTTAGAGAAAAATAACTAAGGTTTAGCATAAAAAAATTATTTGCATAAATTATATAGGAGTTGAGTTTTATGTATAAATTGCCTATATTACCTTATTTATTTCAAGATTTAGAACCATATGTTGATATACATACAATGGGACTTCATTATCATAAACATGAGATGAATTATTTAAATAAGTTAAATTTGTTATTAATAAAGAATAATTATGATTATAAGTATCCTATTGAAGAATTAATTTATCATATAGATGAGTTTCCTATAGAGGATAGAGAAGATATTTTATATAATTTAGGAGGAGTTTTAAATCATAATTTATATTTTAAGAGTATGAGTCCTAAAAGAGTATTACCAAGTGATAAGTTAAAAGATGATATAGAAAGTAAATATGGAAGTGTTGATAAATTCCTTTTAGAGTTTAAGAATAAAGCTCTTGAATTAAAAGGGGTTGGTTATACTTTTTTAGTAGTAAATGATAATGGTACTTTAGATATTATAAATTTATCTAATCAAGATTTACCCCAATTATTAGGATATATTCCGCTATTAAATATGGATATGTGGGAACATGCTTATTATTTAAATTATAAGAATGAAAAAAGTAATTATATAGATAACTTTTTTTTGATAGTAGATTTTACTAATGCTAATAGTTTATATAATAGTTTGATGAAGTAGATAGTACTATTTATTTTAGGTTATTATAGTTAAGAAACGATTATTATAGAAAATATAAGATACATTAGATATTAAAATCTATATATTATGATAATATAAGATTTAGATAAGTTTTTAATTTTTTATTAATGGTTAAAAAGATTGTAATTACTATTACTAATTAATGTACGATAGAATAAATATATAAATATTTAATTTGGGCACTGAAAAACAGTGCTCTTTTTGTATATATAGAAATGGAATATTATTATGAGTACAAAAGTATTAGAAACAAATTAAAAAGTTGTTAATAGTATAGAAGATATTATTACCACTATTAAAAATAAGGTAGTATATCAAATTAATAATACTTTAGTAAAAATTTATTAAGAGATTATTACTTTCTAATGGCAAAATAAATAAAAAGAAAGTATATGATTTATCTAAAAAAAACAAGAGATAAATGAACCTACTGATATATTGGAAAATCATTATGTATTTGAATTTTTAGGAATAAAAGAAGAATTAATTGATGAAGTAGAAAGAACACTTAAAGAAGTTAATAATTAAGATAAAATGTTTATTTGTAAAATCATTTTTTTCTGTTAATAATATTAGTGTAAACTAAATGTCCTTTTATTTGAAGTGAATTTTAAATTAATATATACTAGTGTTATAAATAGAAAGGTAGTGAAGTTATGCTTTTAGATATAGTTTTTTTGTTAATAGGTTTTGTTATTATTATTAAATCATCAGATGTTTTAGTAGATGCCGCATCATCTTTGGCTTTAAAATTAAGAGTTCCTAAGATGTTAATTGCTTTAACAATTGTTTCTTTTGGAACTTGTGCTCCTGAAGTTGCTATTTCTTTTAGGAGTATTGCAAATGGTGATGGAGTGATGGCTTTTGCTAATGTTATAGGTAGTTCGATTGTAAATGTTTTCTTGATTATAGGACTTGCAAGTTTTATAAGACCTATTAAAGTAAGACATGCTACTATTAAAAAAGAATTACCATTATTATTAATTGTTACTACTGCTTTTTCTATTCTTATGTTAGATAGTGTTTTTAATCCTTTAACTGATAATATTTTTTCAAGACGAGATAGTATAATTTTGATTTTGTTGTTTTGTATGTTTCTTTTATATTTAGTAGGAATGTTATTTAAACGTAATAAAAAGGATGAAGAAGTAGAGAAGGGTAAATATTCTCCTTTTGTTTCGTGTGTACTTTTATTAATTACAATAATTTTAATAATTTATAGTAGTGATTTAATAGTAAATTCGGCTAAATCTATTGCTAAGGGGTTAAATATAAGTGAAAAGGCTATTACAATGACAGCGATTGTTATTGGAACAAGTTTACCTGAGATGATAATGACAGTGATAAGTGCTAAAAAGGGTGAGTTTGATATGGCTATTGGCAATATTATTGGGACTAATATTTTTAATATATGTATAGTATTAGGATTACCTATTTTAATTTTTGGTAATATAGCTTTAGAGGGTTTTGGGTTTATTGATATACTTGTTGTCTTTTTATCTTCTTTTCTTTTATTTATATTTGCAAGGAGTGAGAGAGTAGTTAGTAAAAAAGAAGGAATTATTATGCTTTTAGTATTTGTACTTTATTATGTATATATGTTATTCTTTTAGTATATTAAACTAAGGTGCTACAAAATGGAAAGAACGATATGAATTTAGAAATAAAAATTTGGAATTGGAAAAAAGTTACTGTACAAAGTGAAATACTTGATGATTTGTTAATGTTTTTAAAAAAAGTTAGAATATACTAATAAGAAAAGTATTAATGCTAGTAATTTTATTAATTAATCTAATAAAAAGTGATGTCAAATATTTGTTAAAATATTTAAAATATCTTTTGGTTTATGCTATACTTAAAAGTAGAAGGTGAAGTTATGGCAAAAAGAAAGAAAAAGAAAGAAACTAAAAAAGGTTTTGCTCATGCTACAGAGCTTTATGGAGTGTTACTTGTTTTAGCAGCAATTCTAGGTATTGGTAGATATGGTCCAGTGGGAGGGATGATCGCTTCTTTTGCAATTTTTCTTGTTGGAGTATTTTATAATGTTTTTCTAATTGTATTATTAGTATTAGGGGCTTATTTAATTATAAATAGAGAGTGGCCTAATTTATTTACTACAAAAATGCTGGGACTTTATTTATTAGTAATTGGACTTTTAGTATTAATGCATGAAAACTATATTTTACAAAATGATAGTAATGCTATTAAAGTCTTTAGTGAAACAGTAGATCAGTTAATTAATTCTTTTTCAAATGTTATGAAAGGGGCAAGGCCTGATGCTATTGGTGGAGGTATAATTGGTTGTACTTTTGGAGTATTATTTATGTTACTTTTTTCATATAAAGGAATGCAAATAATCGCTTGGGCTTTAATAATTTTAGGATTTTGTTTATTTACAGGCTTTTCTATTGTGGATTTTGTTAAGAATAGTGCTAAAAAAGCAAAAGAGAAATTGCCTAAGAAAGATAAAAATGAAGGAAAAGAAGAAGATAAAAAACCTATTATTACTGGTAATGAAGAAGTAGCAATGGGAGAAATAAGAGATGATGATAAGAAAATTATTATTTCTAGTATTGATGAATTAACTAAGGCTAGAGTTAATGATAATAATGAATCTAAGGATATTGGTTGTGATAATGATAATAGTAAGCCTAAAGTAAAACATAATTATGTTTTACCACCTATTACTTTACTTGATCAACCTAAGAAAAAGAAAAATAGTGTTAATCAAAGTCAAATTGAAAAGAATATAGAGATATTAGAGAAAGTTTTAAAAGATTTTAATATTATTGGTAAAGTAGTAGAAGTTCATATTGGTCCTACTGTTACTCAATATGAATTAGAACTTCATTCTGGGACAAAAGTAAGTAAACTTTTAAGTATTCATAGAGAAATTGCCCTTGCTATTGCTACAAAGGATGTTAGAATTCAAGCTCCTATTCCTGGTAAGAATACTGTAGGTATTGAAATTGCTAATAGAGAAACTAGTCCAGTTAGTTTTAGAGAAGTATTAGAAAAAGTTCCTAAATCACTTGATGGGGCGAAATTACTTTGTCCTTTAGGTAAAAATATAATGGGTAATGTTATTTGGTGTGAGATTAATAAAACACCCCATCTTTTAGTTGCTGGTTCGACTGGTAGTGGTAAATCTGTTTGTATTAATGGAATAATTTGTTCTATTTTAATGAGAGCGAAGCCTGATGAAGTTAAACTTGTTATGGTTGATCCTAAAAAAGTAGAACTTTCTGGTTATAATGGGGTACCTCATTTAATGAGGCCTGTTGTAACTGATCCTAAAGAAGCAAGTGTAGCTTTAGGAAAAATTGTATCTGAAATGGAAAGACGATATGATACTTTTAGTGAAACTAAGACTAAAAATATTGCTACTTATAATGATTATGTTGAGAAGAAGAATAAAACATTACCTAAAGATGAACAGATTAAGAAAATGCCATTTATTGTGGTTATAATAGATGAGTTAGCTGATCTTATGTTAGTTGCTAGTAAAGATGTAGAAGCATCTATTATGAGAATTACACAAATGGCACGTGCTGCTGGTATTCATTTAATTATAGCAACTCAAAGACCTTCAACAGATGTTATTACAGGAGTTGTTAAAGCTAATATTCCAAGCCGTATTTCTTTCGCTGTTTCTAGTAGTATTGATTCAAGAACTATTCTTGATATGACAGGAGCTGAAAAACTTTTAGGTAAAGGAGATATGTTATTCTTACCAATGGGAGAGGCTGATCCAGAACGAATTCAAGGTGCTTTTATTTCTGATGATGAGATTAAGCGAATTATAGATTATACAATTGAACAACAGAAAGCTGAATATGATCAAGCATTTATGAATTTATCAGGTGATAGTGAAAAATCTGCATCACAAAAAGAAGATATGCATCAAAAGGAAGAATATGATGATCCTTTATATAACGAAATAGTGGAATTTGTTATTGAAACAGGTAAAGCTAGTGCTTCTTTATTACAAAGAAGATTTAAACTTGGTTATAATAGAGCGGCCAGAATTATTGATTTATTAGAAGAAAGAGGAATTGTAGGTCCTCCTAATGGTTCTAAGCCAAGGGAAGTATTAGTTAAGCTTGATGATAATAATAATGAAGAATATTGATAAATAATTAAAAAATACAGTCTTATAACAGAGATTGTATTTTATTTTTTTTGCTTTCTTGTGATCGCTGTGCCATTAATGCAAGAAATATACAAGAAATATAAATAAAGTGCAAGAAAACTATTTACAAACTTTTATAGATATGATATGTTTTTAATGAAAGGAGGTAAGAATGTGACAACAAGTGCAAAAATACAAGAAAAAATACTTGAATTTTTAGAAGATTGTCGTGATCATTCAGTACAAGAAATAAAAAAATATTTGGAAGAAGTTAATCTTGATGATTATACGGAAGGACAGTTTGCTGGTTCCATAAATACTTTAGTTAGAAATGGATCTATTAGAAAAAAAGATAGAGGGGTTTATGCTTTAAAAATAGGAAGTGAAAAAAGAAAAACTTGTTTTGTTGTATCACCTATTGGAAGTGAAGGTAGTCCTACAAGAAATAATGCTGATAAATTATTTAAATATATTATTAAACCAGCATGTGATGAGTGTGATTTTCAGGCAATTAGAGTTGATAAATTAAATGATGCTAATTCTATTACACAAACGATTATTGAACAACTTGAAGAAGCTGATTTAGTAATCGCTGATATTTCTTTTCATAATCCTAATGTTTTTTATGAGATGGGATTTAGAGCAAGAACAAAAAAACCAATTATTCATTTAAAAACTAAAAATGAACAGATTCCATTTGATGTAAATACCATTCGTACTTTTGATTATGATTTAACAGATTTAGATAATGTTTCAGAAATAAAAAGTCGGTTAGTAAAAACAATAAAGTCCTTCAATTATAAAGAAGATGAAGAAGAATTAGAATTAGATGAAGATATAGATACTAAACCTTCTATTATTCCTTTACTATATCAAATTTTAGATGCTATTGCCGATTTAAAAAAAGAAGTTAAAAATATTAATACTGAAACTATTGGTACAGTAATTAAATCTATGCAAAATTCCAATGTTAATAATTCTTCATTATCATCTATTGAAAGAGATGCTCTGATTGAATTATTAAGTAATCCTGATAGTATTGTAAATTTAATTAAATTATCTAAAGAACTTTCTTTTGCAAAAAAATAAAGAGATTTCTTATATGGTCTCTTTTTCTTTGTTTTAATTTATGTTAGAATACGTTATATAAAGGACTGGTAATATGAAAATTTTAGGTGTTATTAGAGATGATAATTATTTAGAATATTTAAATGAAGGACTTGCTGGTATAATTTTACCATTAAAAGATTATAGCGTTGATTATTTTAAATATTATAATCTTTTACAAATAGAAGGATATAAAAAATCTACTGATAAGTTGTGTTTTGTTGTTATTAATAAAATGATTTTTAATAATGAATTAGATAGCTTATCTAAAGTATTAAAAGAATTAGAGAGAATAAAAGTAGATGGAGTTTTCTTTTATGATTTAGCCATTTTAAATTTAGTTAGAAAAAATCATCTTAACCTTAATTTGATCTTTAATCAAACTCATATGGTTGCTAATAGTGATACTATTAATCTATATTCTTCTTTAGGGGTAAAAGGGGCTTATTTATCTAATGAAATAACTAAAAAGGAAATACTTAAAATAAGAGAAAATACAAAAAGTGATTTATTTATTCTTTTATTAGGTAGAGCGGTTGCAGCCATGAGTAGAAGGAATTTACTTACTAGTTATTTTGCTAATAAAAATAAAGAGAAAAAAGATACAATTATAATTAAAGAGCCTAAGAGTAAACAAGAGTTTTTGGTTATAGAAAATAAGTTTGGGACAAGTTTTTTTTATAATAAAATTCTTAATTTAAGTAATGTTTATAAATCTTTAGATGATAGTGGTATTAATTATGGGATAATAGAACAAGGAAATTTTAAAAAGTGTGAGTATAAGGAATTGATAAGGGCTTTTGTTAATTTTGATAAAGAAAAAATAGATAAGTTAGCAGGGCATAATCGCGGATTTTTATATAGGGAAACTATATATAAAGTAAAGTAGTTGAGGTGATGTTATAATGAAGAAGATAGTATTTGCAACTTCTAATGAAACTAAATCTAAAAGATTTAGTGAAGGACTATTAAAAAAAGAAATAGAAGTGTTATCTTTAAAAGATATAGATCTTAAATTAAATATAGAAGAAGATGGTAGTAGTGTTATAGATAATGCTTTAATAAAAGCAAGAGAGTGTTATAAGAAGACAAAGATGCCTAGTATAGGAATGGATGATTCTTTATATATGGAAGGAGTTCCTTTAGATAGACAGCCAGGTTTATTTGTTAGAAGAATAAATGGAAAGACGTTAACTGATGAAGAAATGATTGAATATTATACTAATTTAGTAAAAGAATATGGAATAAATGAAAGAATTAATTGTAAATGGATATATGGTTTGGCAGTTATTGATGAAAAAGGAAGAGAAGCGACTTATACTTGGTTTAAAGATGATTTTTATATGGTAAGTAAGAGAAGTGATAAGCTTAATAAGGGGTATCCTTTAAATTCAATATCTAAATATAAAAAATTAGATAAGTATTTTACTGATGTTACTTTTGATGAGATGAAGTTAATTGAGGTAAATGAAGATGATGTTGTGGACTTTATTGCAAGTCATATATGAGTTAAGAGGACAGTGATGGTATGAAAAAAATAGAATTACTAGCACCAGCGGGGGATTTAGAAAGGTTAAAAGTTACGTTGTTATATGGCGCTGATGCTGTTTATGTTGGCGGAGAAAAGTTAGGACTTAGAGCGAATGCTACTAATTTTACGAAAGATGAGTTAAAAGAAGGATGTATTTTTGCCCATTCTTTAAATAAGAGAGTATATTTAACTACTAATATAGTTTTTCATGATAGTGATAGAATTAACATGGAAGAATATATTAAAATGGCTGTAGATTGTGGTGTAGATGCTTTTATTGTTAGTGATTTATATCTTGCTAAATATATTATAGATAATTATAAAACTGTAGAAGTACATATTTCAACACAAGATTCTATTACTAATAGGGAAAGTGCATCTTTCTATAGAGATTTAGGGGTTAAAAGAGTAGTTTTAGCAAGAGAACTTTCTAAAGAAGAAATTAAAGAAATATCTAGCATAAATAATTTAGAAACGGAAGTTTTTATTCATGGGGCAATGTGTACTTGTTTTAGTGGAAGATGTGCTTTATCTAATTATGTTACTAATCGTGATGCTAATCGTGGTGGTTGTGCTCAAGTATGTCGCTTTGCTTTTGATTATCAAGATGAAGATAAATTTACTCTTGCTACTAAAGATTTAAATATGGCAATGTATATTAAAGATTTAATTGAGATGGGGGTTAGTTCTTTAAAAGTAGAAGGACGAATGAGAAGCTTGTATTATCTTGCTACTGTTATTGGTAGTTATAGATTTTTAATAGATAGTATTTATGATGAAACTTTAACAGATGAAAAATTATTAGAATATGAAAGACGTCTTGATAAGGTTGCTAATCGAGATACTACTAGTCAATATTTTAATCATTTAGCAGATGTAACTGATCAATATTATACAGGTAGACAAGAAGTATCTAATCAAGAGTATTTAGGTCTTATCATAGGTTATGATGATGAGTTAGAGTCAATTGTTTTAAAAGAACGTAATTACTTTAAAGTTGGGGATGAAGTAGAAATATTTACTCCTGATGGTGATATTTATCCTTATAAGATTGATATTATTTATAATGAAAATAATGAAGTAATAGAAATTGCAAGACATCCTGAAGAAATATTAAAATTACCATTTAAAGAAAAACTTAAGCCTTATTCAATGATAAGATTAATAAATAAGAGGTGATTTAATGGATAATTATGAAAAAGCTAAAAAGAATTTTTTAATGAAAGAAAGATATTTAAGTAAGTATGCTACTAGAAGTAGTGATGCGGTTAGATTTAAAGAGGAGAATGAAGATATTAGACCCCCATTTTTTCATGATATAGATAGAATAATACATTCTTTATCTTATACAAGATATTTAAATAAAACACAAGTTTATACATTAAATACTAATGATCATGTTAGTAGAAGAATTACTCATGTACAATTGGTTAGTAAAATTGCTAGAACTATAGGTAGAGCTTTAAATTTAAATGAAGATTTAATAGAAGCGATTGCTTTAGGTCATGATATTGGCCATACTCCTTTAGGGCATACAGGAGAAGCGATATTAAATGAATTATCTTTAAAAGAGTTAGGTGAGTATTTTTCTCATAATATTCAGGGTGTTAGATATTATATGGATGTTTCTAAAGATGGGAAGGGACTTAATTTAACATTACAAGTATTAGATGGAATAATGACTCATAATGGAGAGATGTTAAGTTATATATATGAGCCAGTTTCTAAAGATAAAGATGAGTTTTTAAGAGAGTATAATGAAGCTTATAAAGATTTAAAAAAATCTAAGACGTATCATCCTATGACTTTAGAAGGATGCGTTGTTAGAATTAGTGATATTATAGGGTATATAGGTAGAGATATAGAAGATGCGATTATGCTTGGAAATTTAAAAAGAGAAGATATTCCTAAAGAAATTAGTAGTGTATTAGGAGATAATAATAAAGATATTGTTAATACTATTATCTTAGATATTATTGATGAGAGTTTTGATAAACCTTATATTAAAATGAGTGAAAAAGTATATAAAGCGTTATTTGAGTTAAAGAAGTTTAACTATCAATATATTTATAGTAAATCTATGACTGAGAGTGAGTATAATTATTATAAAAATGGTATTAATAAACTTTATTATATTTATTTAGAGGATATAAAAAACAAAAATACTAATAGTGATATTTATAAAACATTTTTATTAGCTCAAGATAAAAATTATTTAGAAAATACTAGTATAAAAAGACAAATAATAGATTTTATAGCTGGTATGACTGATGATTTTTTAATTAGGGAAATAGAAAAAAATTAAATTAGCTTGTAGATTATAATTGTTATTAGTATAATAGATTAAGAAAGAAGGTATTAATATGAAAATTTATGTATGTAAAAAATGTGGTAATGTAGTAATGAAATTAGAAGATAAAAGTGAAGCTTTGGTTTGTTGTGGAGAAAAGATGGAATTAGTTAGTGCTAATACTACTGAAGCAGCTACTGAGAAACATTTGCCTGTATATGAGATTGATGGAGATGTAATTAATATTAAAGTGGGGGAAGTAGAACATCCTATGCTTGATGAGCATTATATTTCTTTTATAATACTTGCAAGTGATGATGATTATATGATAAAGAAATTAAAACATACTGATAAACCAGAAGCAAGTTTTCCATATAATAGTAAATATAATAAAATATATGCTTATTGTAATTTACATAGTTTATGGTTAACAGAAATTAAATAATTAAAAATTTCCCAGTATCATTTTCCCTTTTTTGGCATATCATATTAAGATGACATTTCTAAAAAAAATACTTGAAAAAAAGCTAAAAATGTGCTAAAATTTTACTCGTATTATGGTTAGGGGGCCTAATCAGTATTATTAATTGAGGTGATTATAATGGGAAACAAAAAAGTAGTATATTTAACAGAAGAAGGACTTAATGATTTAAAAAATGAATTAAATGAATTAATAAATGAAAAAAGACCAGCTAACATACAAGCAATTAAAGAAGCTCGTAGTTTAGGTGATCTATCTGAAAATGCCGATTATGATGCGGCTAAAAATGAACAAGCACAAATAGAAAGTAGAATTAAAACTATTGAAAAAATGCTTGAGAATGTGGAAATTATTAAAGATATTCCAAAAGATGTTGTAGGACTTGGTAGTACTGTAGCAATTAAATATGTTGATGATCCAGATGATTCTGATGAATATAAAATTGTCGGAAGTCAAGAAGCTGATCCTTTTGAAGGAAGAATTTCTAATGAAAGTCCTATTGCTAAAGCTTTACTTAATCATAAAGTAGGCGATATTATTACAGTAGTTAGTCCTAATGGAAGTTATGAAGTTGAAATTACAGAAATTAAATAATAATTAATTTTAAAGCTAGCTAAAAAACTAGCTTTTTTTTGTCAATACCCCTTTTAATTTTTCTTTACAAAAAAATGTCAAGTAAAGTTTTTGTCTAATTAAATAACCCTTATTTTATTTACTTTTTTTAAGATTTTGTGTAATATAATCTTAAGCAGTGGTAAATTGTGGTGAAAAGTGGGGGATATATATGTTTATGGGAGAGTTTCATCATAATCTTGATGAAAAAGGAAGGATTGCTATACCAGCTAAATATCGTGAGATATTAGGAAAAAATTTTGTTATTACTAGAGGTATAGAACATTGTATTTATGTTTATCCTTTAAATACTTTTCAATCAATTGTTACAAAACTTGAAAGCTTACCATTTACAAAAAAAGATGCTAGAGTTTTTACTCGCTTCTTTATGTCTGGTGCTACTGCCGTTGAACTTGATAAACAAGGAAGAATTAATATTCCAACTCCTCTTTCTAATTATGCTAATCTTGCTAAAAATTGCGTTGTTATTGGTGCTAATGATCGATTGGAGATTTGGAATGAAAATGACTTTAATTCGTTTATGAGTTCATGTAATGATGAAATGTCTTTAATTGCTGAAGGTCTGTTTGGTGATAAATATGATGCATGAGAGTGTTTTATTAGAAGAAGTACTTAATTATTTAAACTTAAAAGATGATAGTGTTGTTGTTGATATGACCTTAGGGTTGGCAGGACATAGTAGTCAAATTTTAAAAAGAATTAAAAATGGGTATCTATTCGCCTTTGATCAAGATGAGGAAGCTATTATTGTAGCAAGAGAAAAACTTAAAAAAATAGGTAGTAACTTTCAAATTATTGATTCTAACTTTGTTTATGCTAAACTTAAATTAGCTGCTTTAAATATTCATAAAGTTGATGCTGTTTTATATGATTTGGGTGTTTCTAGTCCTCAGCTTGATAATGATTATCGTGGTTTTAGTTATCGCTTTGATGCTCCTTTAGATATGAGAATGGATAAAGATAATAAGTTAAATGCTAAAATTATAGTCAATACTTATGATTTTTCTGATTTAAACCGGATTTTTAAAGAATATGGGGAAAGTAAATTTGCTTCTAAAATAGCTAGAAATATTATTAAATATCGATCTCAAAAAGAAATAGAAACTACTTTGGAGTTAGTTGATATTATAAAAGAAGTAGTTCCATATAAAGAAAGATTAAAAAAGCATCCTGCGAAACAGATATTTCAAGCTTTAAGAATTGAAGTTAATAATGAATTAGAGGTAATTGAGAAGTCTTTAAATGATTCATTAGATTTACTAAATGTTGGAGGACGAGTTGCAGTTATTACTTTTCATTCATTAGAAGATAGAATTGTAAAACGAAAATTTTTAGAAGTTACAGAAATAGATCCAGTATCTAAAGGATTACCTAATGTTCCTATAGAAAAAATGCCTGATTTTAAATTAATTACAAAAAAAGGTATAAAAGCTAGTAGTGAAGAATTGAAACGTAATAAAAGGGCACATAGTGCAACTTTAAGGGTTATAGAAAGAATAAAATAAAGGAGGGATAATATGGCTAAGAGAACAATTAAAAAAAGAGTTAAAATGAGTAAATTTGAACGATTAATTTATACTTTTGCTATTGTTTTATTAGTTAGTTCTCCTTTAACTATCGTCTTTTCTAAAGCAACATTATCAAAAATAAATTTTGAAGTTGAAAAAACTAAGAAAAAAATAGATGATCAAACTAAAACTAATGAAAGTTTATCTATGAAAATTAATGAATTAGCATCTTTAGATAAAATAGAAGAAGTTGCGAAAGAACAGGGTTTAAGTTATAATAATGATAACATTAAAAATATAGATGAATAATAGGATGTGATAACTTTGAAAAAGAGAAAGAAAACAAGAAATAATATTAAATATAGTAAACTTGTTATTCTAGGTTCTCTTTTTTTGTTTGTTTTAATGCTAGTTAGGGTTACTCAACTTGCTTTATCTGATGAAATAGATGATGTTAATTTACAAGCTTTAGCTAAAAAAAGAACAACTACAACAGATATTATTGAAGCGAAAAGAGGAAATATCTATAGTAGCGATGGAGAAGTTTTAGCTCAAAATGTATCTTCTTATAAACTTATCGCTTATCTTTCACCTACTAGAACAACTGATCCTGATAATCCAAAACATGTAGTTGATAAAGAAAAAACAGCAAGGGAACTTGCTCCAATATTAGGAATTAGTGAAGAAGAAATATTAAGATATTTAAGTAAAGAAGAAATATATCAAACAGAGTTTGGTAGTGCTGGTAAGGGTTTAACAGAACTTACTAAAGAAAAGATTGAACAATTAAATTTACCAGGAATTGATTTTGAAGAAAGTTTTAAAAGATATTATCCTAAGGGAGATTTTGCATCTTACGTTTTAGGTTATGCTAAAGAGGAAGTTAGTGTAAATGCTGAAAATAAAGAAGAAACTTCTATTAGTGGTGAGATGGGGATTGAGAAGTATTATGATTCTACTTTAAAAGGGGAAGATGGTTATACTACTTATCAGAAAGATTTAAGAGGTTATAAAATCGCTGGTACTAATGAAATTAGTAAGGAAGCTAGTGATGGTAAAAATATTTATTTGACACTTAATAGTAGTATTCAGTTTTTTGTTGAACAAGCATTGAAAGAAGCAGCCGAGAATTATAATTTTGAATGGTTTACAATAATGATAGCAGATGCTAAAACAGGGGCTATACTTGCTTCTAGTACTTCACCATCATTTGATCCTAATAAAAGAGATATAGCTAATTATTTAGATCTTAATGTTTCTAGTCCTTATGAACCTGGATCAACGATGAAAATATTTACTTATATGGCTGCTATGGAACAAGGTGTTTATAATGGTAATGAAACATATCATTCTGGTGTTTATACTACTACAGATGGTACAGAAATTGGTGATTGGAATAGAGCTGGTTGGGGAGATATAACCTTTGATCGAGGCTTTGCTTTATCTAGTAATGTTGGTGTTATAAACTTAATAGATAGACATTTATCAGCAGAAATTTTAAGAAGTTATTTTAAGAAGTTAGGTTTTAGTAAAAAAACAGGTATAGAACTTCCTAATGAAGCGACTGGTAAATTAAATTTTAAATATGAAACAGAAATATTTAATGCTGGGTTTGGACAGGGTATTACTACAACTCCGGTTCAAAATATTCAAGCATTAACATCTCTTACTAATAATGGAGTTATGTTAAAACCTTATTTAGTAGAAAAAATTGTTGATCCTAAGACGAAAGAGGTAATTTATAAAGGGAAAAGAGAAGAAGTTGATACAGTAGCTAGTGAAACTACAGTAAATAAAATTAAAGATTTAATGTGGGATACTGTTAATACTCCTGGTATGACAGGAGCTGGGTATCGTCTTGATGGTTATAATTTAATAGGAAAGACAGGTACTGCTCAAATTGCAGATGAAAATAGTGGGGGATATTTAACGGGTGCTAGTGATATTATTTCTTCATTCGCTGGTATTTATCCTAAAGATGATTCTAAGGTAATTATTTATGCTTCTGTAAAAAGACCAGAAGGTGGTAATCAAAAAGTTATTTGGGAAGCGATTAAAAATATAGTTGTAAATATCAGTAAGTATTATGGAACTGACCCTGTTAGTGTTAGTGAAGATGTTTTAGAAGAATATAAATTAACTTCTTACAAAAATAAAGATGTAACAAGTTCAAAAGCTTCATTAGAATCTATGGGGATGAATGTTACTGTTATTGGAAATGGTAATGAAATTGTTAAACAGTATCCAACTAAGGGTGAAAAAATTACTAAAGGGACTAATATCTTTTTAATCACAAATGATACTAATTTAACTGTTCCTAATGTTGTAGGATTATCTAGTAAACAAGCTGAAGATTTACTTAGACTTTTAAATATAAGTGTTAAATTAGATGGTAATGGTTATGTAACTTCGCAAAGTATTGCACCAGGTAGTTTAATTACAGGTGGTATGGAAATAACGTTGTCTTTAGCACCTAAGTTTTAAAAAGTACTTTTAAGTACTTTTTAATTTTGTTTAAATATAATTAACATGATATAATACTAATAAAAAGGAGGTTTTAGAAGTGTTTGTAGATGAGGTTATATTAAAAGTAATCGCTGGAGCTGGTGGTGATGGTTGTACAGCTTTTAGACGTGAGAAATATATTGCTTATGGAGGACCATATGGAGGAAATGGGGGTCATGGCGGTGATATTATTTTTAAAGTTGATGAAGGACTTCATACGCTTTTAGATTTACGATATCAAAAAGAAATTAAGGGTAAAAAAGGCGAAAATGGTAGAGGTAAAAATCAACATGGTAAGGGAGCAGAACCTACAATTATTAAAGTACCACAAGGAACAGTTGTAACTGATTTAGATACAGGTTTTATTATCGCTGATTTAAAACATAAAGCTGATGAAGCTTTAATTGCTAAAGGTGGTAGAGGAGGACGAGGTAATACAGCTTTTAAAACGCAGACTAATACCGCTCCTAATTATTCGGAAAATGGTGAGGAAGGAGAGGTTAGGACGATAAAAGTTGAGTTAAAACTTTTAGCAGATGTTGGTCTTGTAGGTCTTCCTAGTGTTGGTAAAAGTACTATTATCTCTAAAGTATCTAAAGCTAAACCAAAGATTGCAGAATATCATTTTACTACTTTAAAGCCAAATTTAGGAGTAGTAAAAGCTTCTAATGGTAAAAGTTTTGTTATGGCTGATTTACCAGGATTAATAGAAGGGGCTAGTAAAGGAGAAGGTTTGGGGGATAGATTTTTAAGACATATAGAGAGAACTAGAGTTATCTTACATGTTATTGATATGGCTAGTACTGAGGGGAGAAATCCTTATGATGATTATGTTCTTATTAATAAAGAATTAGAGGAATTTAATAAAAAATTACTTACTAAACCGATGGTTATTATTGCTAATAAAATGGATATTGCAGGAGCTAGTGATAATTTAGTTAAATTTAAAGAAAAAGTTAAGGATAAAAAGATTTTTGAAGTAGAAGCGTTGAACGGTTCAGGATTAACTTTGGTAGTTGATTATTTAAGTGACTTATTAGATTCTATAAAGAGTGAAAATCTTTATGATGATGAAGTTTTTGAATCTCATGTTTTATATAAATTTAAAGAAGAAGAACCATATACAATTGAAAAAGATGGTGATGAGTTTGTCATTAAAGGTAAACAAGTTGAAAAAATATTTAAAATGACTAAGTTTACTGATGAGGGAATTGTAAGATTTAGTAAAAAATTACGAAGAATGGGAATAGATGATAAATTAGAAGAAATGGGAGCACAAGATGGGGATAAGGTTAGGATATTAGATTTTTATTTTGAGTATCATAAATAATGGTTGATTTAGATAGATTAATTAATAGTGAAGATAGATTAAATAAGTATTTAGATTATTTAATAGAGATACTAGCAAGTGATTATCATTATAGTTTTAAAGATTTAATTGCTAAAAGATTAAAAGATGTTGTTTATATTTTTGATTCTTTCCCATCTGATAGTTACGAAGTATTAAAAAGATTAGGCTTTAATGCTAAAGAAAAGAAAGATTTATTTAATTATTATTTAGAACATAAAGATTATTTAGATAATGAAAGAATTATAGATAAAGTTATTAATAAAAAACGCGATAATTATTTAAAAGATGCATTTAATATTTCTTCATCATTTTATAAGAAAAATAGAAAGATAATTAATAGTTTAGATTATAAGTATTTTTCATCTTTTTATGATGAATATTATGATAGGAGTGATATTAGTAAAGTTATTGATAATTATCGACGAAATTATATTAAAACTTGTAAAAAAATTGGCCTTAGTCCTTTAGTTGATCAAAAAAAGATAGATTTATTAATAGAATCATGTAATTATCTTAATGATTTTAAAAATTATAAATTATTAAATAGTACACTTTTTGGTAAGAGAATGAAAGAAAAAATAGGACTAAAATTGCAAGTTAATTCATCTTTGCAAAATAAATATTTAAGAAATTTATTAGATATTGAAGAACATACTTTAGCATTTACTACTTGTATAAAAAATAAAACAGTAATATATTTTCCTATTTTAGCTAATTATCAAGAAAGACTTGATGTAGTTTTATTACATGAGATGATTCATGCCCTTGAAAGAGTTAACAATAATTATGGTTTAGATATTGTAAATTTAGAACAAACTACTTTTAACGAATTAAGAACGCAAAAGAAAGCTTTAGAAATTAGTAAAAAGTTAAGAAAAGATCATGTTTATATTTTTGATATGGATGATAGAAATACTAAAAGTAATATTACTTATGATAAATTTATTCCTTTAGTTTCTAATTTTTTAGAAGAAAATAAACAATTACTTGATTATGCTGCTTTAACTAATAGAATGAGTATTTTATATAAGATGTTTTCAAAAGATGATTTTGAACTATATACTTATATTTTGGAAAATATGTATTATTTATATCAAGTAAATGGATACCAAAATATATCTTCAATTATTAAAGATAATAAAAATGAAATTTGTGAGTTAGAAAAAAGGATGGTATTAACTAAAGCATCAGCAAAAAACATTATTAAAATATTTTGATAGGTTGTTTTACTAAGTTATTTATGATATTATTTTAACCGAGAATACTTAAATTAAAGCTAAGTATTTCCTTTTTAGATAAGGATTTGATACTATGACATTAAAAATAGATGGAGAAAGTTATAATGTATCTGTTGTAAAGAAAAGTACTACTAAAAATATTTATATAAGAGTTAAAGAAGATTTAACTATTTATATAACATGTAATACTTTAACTTCTAATAAAAGAATTATGTCTTTAATTGAAGATAATTATGATTCTATTAGAAAAATGATAAAAAAAGTTAAGGAAAAGTTAAAATATAATAGTGAATTTTATTATTTAGGTAAGAAATATGATATTATATACACAGAATTTTGTGATCTTAAATTAGGGGAAAATAAAGTTTTTATTAGTAGAGATTTTGATTTAGATAAATGGAAGAAAAAGCAAGCTTTATCTATATTTAGTGAACGTTTAGAAAAGTGTTATCAAAATTTTTCTAGAAAGATTCCTCATCCAACTTTGAAATTAAGAAAAATGACATCAAGATGGGGTGTATGTAATATTAAAACTCATGTTATTACTTTAAATACAGAATTAATTACTAAAGATATAGGATGTCTTGATTATGTTATTTATCATGAATTAAGCCATTTAGTCGAAGCGAATCATTCTAAGAAGTTTTGGAATGTTGTAGAAGAAAACTGTCCTGATTATAAAAAATGGCGTAAATTAACTAATAATTATGGAGATGAGGAGTAATATGGTTATAACTAGTTTAGATAATGAGAAAGTAAAATATTATTATAAATTACAAAAGAAAAAGTATCGTGATCTTAAAGGGCAATTTATTGTAGAAGGGGAGCACTTAATATTAGAAGCATATAAAACAGGAATTTTAAAAGAAGTTTTAATAGAAGAAGGTCTTGTTTTACCAATAGATGTAGAACAAATTGAAGTAACTAGGGAAATTTTAAAAAAAATAACAACTTTAAATTCTCCTCCTAAAATGATTGGTTTATGTGAGAAAATAATTGATACTACAATTGGTAAAAGAATACTTATTGTGGATGAAGTTCAAGATCCTGGCAATATAGGAACAATTATTAGAAGTGCTGTTGCCTTTAATATTGATACTATTGTAATAGGAGATAATACTGTTGATATTTATTCTCCTAAAGTTGTAAGAGCGACTCAAGGAATGTTGTTTCATGTACCAATAGTTTTTTATTCAATTGATAAATTAATTCCTATTTTAAAAAAAATTAAAATACCAGTATTGGCAACAAATGTTAAATATGGTGAAGAAGTAAAAAACTTAACTAAGGAAGAAAAAAAAGTTTTTGCCCTTATTATTGGTAATGAAGGTAGTGGGGTTAATCCTAAATATTTAGAGATGAGTGATAAGTTTATCTATATACCGATGAATGATGTAGTAGAAAGTTTAAATGTCGCTGTTGCAACTAGTATAATACTTTATGAAATGGATCAAGATAATGACTAAAATATATATAGGTAGAATTGTTAATACTCATGGTATTAAAGGTGAACTTAGAATAAAAAGTGATTTAACTACTACTCAGAAAAAAGAAATATTTAAAATAGGGAGTAATTTAGTAATTGATGATAAATTATACTTGATAACTAGTTATAGAACTCATAAAGATTATGATATGGTTACTTTTAGAGGCTTTAATAATATAAATGATGTTTTATTTTTAAAGAGTAAAAAAGTTTATAAACTTAAAGAGGAGATAAATCTTTGTGATGATGATATTTTAGATAGTGAACTTGTTACTTATAAAGTTAGAACTATAGATAATTTAGAAGGGAAAATTATTGATATAGAAAAAACAGGTATTAATTATAAGATAATTAGAGTATTAATAAATAATAAAGAAATATTAATACCATATCATAAAGATTTTATAAAAATAAATAGTGAAAAAAAAGAAGTTTTAGTTAGAATTCCTTAGGAGGTTTATAATGAAAATAGATGTATTAACTTTGTTTCCTGATATGTTTAATAGTGTTTTTAGTGAATCTATTATTAAAAGAGCATTAGATAAAAAAATAGTAGAGATTAATATTCATAATATTAGAACTTATAGTAATGATCCTCATAAAAAGACAGATGATACTCCATATGGAGGAGGAGCTGGAATGGTTTTAATGTGTCAACCTATTTTTGATGCTGTTAAAAGTTTAAAAAAAGATAATACTAAAGTAATATTATTAACACCTAGTGGTAAGTTATATAATCAAGCTGTTGCTATAGATTTATCAGGTGAAAAACATTTAATTATTATTTGTGGTCACTATGAAGGATTTGATGAGAGAATTAAAACGATTTGTGATATGGAAATATCTATTGGTGATTATATATTGACTGGTGGAGAAATACCAGCGATGGTTTTAATTGATTCTATTACGAGATTATTAGATGGTGTTATAAGAAAAGAAAGTTATCAAAATGAATCATTTGCTAATAATATGTTAGATTATCCAACTTACACAAAACCAAGAATTTATGAGAATTTAGAAGTTCCTTCAGTTTTAGTTAGTGGTGATCATGAGAAAATTAGAAAATGGCGCGAGGAAAAACAATTAGAGATAACAAAAAAGAATAGACCGGATTTATTAAAAGGAGATGATTCTTTTGAATAATTATTTAAAAGTAGAGAAAAGCTTTGGTTATGTTGGATGTTTACCTTTAGGTAAAGAGCTTATTATTAATCTTCAAAATAATAAATTATATATTTATAATTTAGATATACAAAAAGTTTTTATTAGTAACAAAGTTTATAAAAAATATTTAAAATTATTAAAATTAGTAAACTTTTATTTAGATAGTGAAGATGATACTGGTACTGCTTATCAAGAAGCTTTAAACGAAATAGAAAGGTTTAGGCAGCTTGTTAAAAATAAATATAGAGCTTATCTTTTAGATAATGTCTTAAAAGAGATGTCTTTGGGTTTAGTATGTAAGGTTAATGAGACTAAAAGAAGATTAATGATACTAAATATTAAAAGTTATAATTATATTAATGAAAATAAACATAGTAAATAAAAACTTTACTAAATTAGAGATTTATGCTATTATATCATCATTATTGAAGGGGGAATTGTAATGATTTTAATACCAGAACAAGTAAAAGAATTAAGAGAAAAAATTATTGATTTAGAAGAAAAAATTAAAGATTATGAAAATTATTTTTTAGAATGTGATAAAAGTACTTTAGAATCAGGATTTGTAAAATATAAAGATAATACTTTGGAAGTTGATAATTACAATTTAGATAAGAAAATTTTAGCTAGTTATATTGATGCTTTAAATAATGGAGAATTTATTACTGATATTGATTATAATTCTATTGGATATGGAACAAAATTCAAGGTTAAATATGATGAAGAAGATGAATATGAAACATATACTTTAACAGAAAATTCCTTAGGACTTAAAAGTGTTAACTTTAATAGAAATAATGGTTATATTAGTGTTGATGGACTTTTAGGGAAAAATATAAAAGGTAAAAAAGAAGGGGATGAGTTTAGATATATAGTTTCTTTAAAAGGCAAAAAAGAGAATATAGTTATTACAGGGAAAATTATAGAGATTTTAAAAGAATCTAAAAATGATGTTAATTTTATTATGGCAAAGCCTAAATCTTTTAGAATTGCTAGTAAAGCTAAGAAATATAGACAAACTTTAGATGAAAAAGCTTTAAAAGAATTAGATCATATAACACCTAGTCAATATGAATTATTAGAAGAAGAAAAAAGTAGATTAGTTAATTCTTTAATGAAGTTTAAAAAATATCAAAATAGAATAATGGTTAATTCAGTTGTTTCTTTAAAAAATAGAAAAGGTGTTGTTAATAAATATAAAATTGTTGATGAAGATGATGTTGACTTTACTAGAGAGATTGATTGTAATAGTATAGTAGCAAGAAGGTTATTTTCTAAAAGAAAAGGTGATTATTTTGATGAACGTATAAGTTATAAAATAGATGGTAAGAGAAAATATAATTATTATCGTGGTTATATTGTAGAAATAGATAATAGCTTAGTTAGTAAAGAAGAAAGTGTATATTCTAATATTAGAACTATTTATTCAAGATTAGGATTTGTAAACAAATTGCTTAAAGAATCTTCAATAGTAAAAGCTCCTAATTCTGATATTGTGGGGATTGGTAGTAAAGTTAGTATTATGACTTTTGAAAATGGGGAAATTCATAATAGACGTGTTGAAGTTATTAATCATGCTGTTTCTACTGAACTTACTTCTGATTATATTGAAGCGATAAGTCCTATGGGGGAAGCTGTTATAGGTTTAAAAAATAATCAAGATTTTGTTTATTATTCGCATTTAGGAGAATTAAGTAGTGGTATTGTCTATGATATTAATAATAATATGGACCAAAAGAAGGTTAAAGATCCATTAGAATATCAAAAAAGGAAAAAGAGGGTTTTAAGTAAATGAAAATAGAATATAATTTAATTAAACAAGAAAAAAATACAAAAGCAAGACTTGGTGTGATTAAAACTGATTATGGTAATTTTTCTACACCAATGTTTATGCCTGTTGGAACAAAAGCGACAGTTAAAGGATTAGTACCTGAAGAATTAAAAGAAGTTGGTGCAGGAATTATACTTGCTAATACTTATCATTTATGGTTAAGACCAGGAGAAGATTTAATTAATAAAGCTGGTGGTTTACATAAGTTTATGAATTATGATGGACCTATCTTAACAGATAGTGGTGGTTTTCAAGTCTTTTCTCTTGCTAAAAATAAAGAAAAAGATATAACAGAAGAAGGAGTTTATTTTAAAAGTCATATTGATGGGAAAAAGCTTTTTTTAACGCCTGAGAAATCGATAGAAATTCAAAATAAGTTAGATAGTGATATTGCAATGAGTTTTGATGAATGTCCTCCTGCTAGTGCTAGTTATCAATACTTAAAAAATAGTGTTGAGCGTACTGTTAGATGGGCAAAACGTGGTAAAATGGTTCATAATAATAAAAATCAAGCTTTATTTGGAATAGTTCAAGGAGGCGCTTATCCTGATTTAAGAAAATATTCAGCACTTGAAACAGTTAAATTAGATTTTGACGGGTATAGTATTGGTGGTGTTGCTAATGATGGAGAAAGTAAGGAAGATATGTATAAAGCAATAGATTATTCTATTCCTTATTTACCTCTTGATAAAGTAAGATATTTAATGGGAGTAGGAGAACCTATTGATATTATAGAAGGAGTAATTAGAGGGGTAGATATTTTTGATTGTGTTTTACCTACTAGAATTGCAAGACATGGCCAAGCTTTTACTAGATATGGTAAAATTAATTTAAATAATGCTAAATATAAAGAAGATTTTACTCCTATTGAAGATTCTTGTGATTGTTATCTTTGTAAACATTATACTAAAGCTTATGTTAGACATTTACTTAATGCTAAAGAAATGTTAGGTGGTAGACTTCTTTCTATTCATAATATTAGATTTTTGATTAGATTAACAGAGGAATTAAGAGAAGCTATTAAAGAGGATAGAGTTTTAGAATATAAAGAAGAATTTTTAAAAAAATATACTGGTGGTAAATAAAATTCCAGTATATTTTTTATATCTTGACTTTTAATAGGAGGTTTACTATAATTTAAGTGATAATAATTATCAATAAGGTGAAAAGATGGAACGTAAAACAAGACAAAGAGAATTGATATTAGAGATTATAAAGAGGTGTTATACGCATCCTACTATTAAAGAACTTTATAGTTTAGTAAATAATAAATATCCTGATATTGGACAAGCGACAGTTTATCGAACTGTTAATAAGTTAGTTAATGATGATATTATTAAGAGAATTGATTGTCCTGATGGTATTCATTATGATTATAGAAAAGATCATTATCATTTTTATTGTCTTAATTGTAATAATATTACTGATGTCTTTTTAGAAAAAGATTTAGTTGATAAATTATTATTATCTTCTAATTTAGAGGATGTTAAGCATATTAACTTGGTTTTTGAAGGAATATGTAGTAAATGTAAGAAGTAGGTGTTTTAATGAATTTAGATAAAGCAGTTAGAATTGATGAAGATAATGTAGCGATAAAAAGAGTTAAGGAAATGTGTATTAACTGTGGTAGATGTAAAACTATTTGTGAGGATATTGTAGGTATTCATTATGATGAAAAATGTAAGGAAGCGGTATGTTTACATTGTGGTGAATGTATATTAAATTGTCCTGTAGGAGCTTTAGTTCCTAAGTATGATTATCGAAAAATTTTAGATTATTTACATGATACAGAAAAAATTGTTACTATTTCTATTGCTCCTGCTGTTAGATCATCAATTGGTGAAGGCTTTGGCTTAGAACCCGGAACTTTTTTAGAAAAACAGTTAGTAGGTGCTTTAAAAGATGTGGGTTTTGATTATGTTTTTGATGTAACTTTTGGTGCTGATATGACAGTTATGGAAGAAGCTAGTGAGTTAGTAGATAGATTAAAAACTAAAAAGGGTCTTCCTATGTTTACATCATGTTGTCCATCTTGGGTTAAATATTTAGAAATATATCATCCTACTATTAAAGAACATTTATCAACTGTAAAAAGTCCTATTGGCATTCAAAGCTCAGTTTTGAATACTTACTTTTTAAAAATGATGAATATTCCTAAAGAAAAGCTTGTTAATGTTGTTGTAGTTCCTTGTACTGCGAAAAAATTTGAAATTAGAAGGACGGAATTAGGTATGGATTTTGCTATTACAACAAGTGAATTAGTTTTATTGTTAAAAGAAAGCAAAATTGATTTAACTAAAGCGAGGGAAGAAGAATTTTCCGCTCTTTTAGGTAAAGGAAGTGGTTCAGGAGTTATTTTTGGAAGAAGTGGTGGAGTTATGGAAGCTACTCTTAGGTGTGCTAATTATTTATTAACTGGAAAAGATAAAATAACTTCGTTTTTAACTCTTGAAGAAAATCAAAAAAGTGATAAAATAAAAAAGGCTATAGTTAATATTGGTTCATTTACTTTAAGAGTTGCATCTGTTAGAGGAATGATAGGTGTAGAAGAAATATTAAAAGATTTAAAAGATTATGATTTTATTGAAGTAATGAACTGTAAAGAAGGATGTGTGTCTGGAGGAGGACAGGTCTTAACAGCGATTTCTAAACAAGATGAAATTAATTTAGCTAGAGCCAAAGCTTTAGAACTTGATGATTTAAATAGTAAAATTAGATTTTGTTATAAAAATCCTGATGTTATAAATATTTATAAAACATATTTTAATTATCCAAATAGTCCTAAAGCAAAGAAACTTCTACATACTAATTTTAAAGATAGAAGTAGTATATTAAGAGAGAAATCTCTTTAATATAAATAAAATAAATAGAAAGAAGGTATTTAAATGGAATTAAAAGGTTCAAAAACTGAACAAAATTTAATGACTGCTTTTGCTGGTGAAAGTCAAGCTCGTAATAAATATACTTATTACGCTTCTAAAGCTAGAAAAGATGGT
Source organism: uncultured Mycoplasmatota bacterium (assembly GCA_946494015.1). Lineage (GTDB taxonomy): Bacteria > Bacillota_I > Bacilli_A > RF39 > UBA660 > Onthousia. The sequence goes on from CAMMBL010000006.1 coordinate 32,347, forward strand.
TATGAACAAATAGCAGCTATTTTTGAAGAAACTGCTAATAATGAAAAGGAACATGCTAAGTTATGGTTTAAAGAATTACACGGTGGTGATATTCCTGATACTATGACTAATTTAGAAGATGCTGCTGCTGGTGAAAACTATGAGTGGACTGATATGTATAAAGGTTTTGCTGAAACAGCTCGTGAAGAAGGGTTTGATCGTCTTGCTTATCTTTTTGAAAGTGTAGCAAAGATTGAAAAAGAACATGAAGAAAGATATTTAACACTTTTAAAAAATGTTAAAGATGATAGAGTATTCCATAAAGATGGTGATAAAATTTGGATTTGCCGTAATTGTGGACATGTATATGTTGGTAAAGATGCTCTTGATGTATGTCCAGTTTGTAATCATCCAAGAAGCTTTATGGAAGTTAGAGCAACTAATTACGAATAAAATGTTAAATTATAGGGAGTTATTTATATATAACTTCTTTTTTTAGTTATTATATAGACTAATATGTCTAAATATGTTAACATAAAGTTATAAGAAGATAGGAGAAAGGAGTAGGTAAAAGATGATAGATATCCGTTTACAAATAGTTACCTGGGGGGGGGTCATTTAGCCATAATCTAGTCCCTTTCTTTTACTATGAAATAAGAGCAGGATAGATATATTCT